>CAYRRR010000013.1:0-3804 GCA_964426755.1 uncultured Candidatus Saccharibacteria bacterium
GTTTCATACGACAATCGTAAGACAAAAATCACTATTAGCCAAGTATGGAATTTAACAAGTATGGAATTTAATAAGTGTCTAACATCTCAGTTAAACTTGCGCTTACTAGTATCCGCCATAGTGATCAAATCTATCGCCGGGCATCCGCCTAAGCAAATGTGGCTCTAGTACCGTGTAGAATGATGCCACGATTGGGTCACCGTGCTCACTCGGGTATGTCCTTACATCTATATCATGGATTTCTCTGATAAACCCGTCGACTGAATGTATTCGATCGACATCACTGCACGCACCTTCACGACGCAAGAACTCGCTAACGGATGTAAAAACTGTATCCGCAGCCGTTCTTGTTGCGTCGGAATCGTCAAAGCCGGCTGCTATTAATTGCTCTTTTGTCCAAAGATATAGCCGAGCAATCCGTCAAGGGTATGTTCTTCAGGGGTGAGCGCGTTGTACGAATTTCTCAGCGTGTCAAAGAAAAACTCCGACCTATTTATCTGTAATTTAAATAAGGAGTATTGCTCTGCACTCATCTTACGCCTCGCTAACTTCAGGCAATGCAGCCATATCAATGCCTAGAGCAGCAAATGTAGGAATACTTACCTCCTCTACGACCCTATCGCTCAAACGTTCCCAACCTCTCATTTTATCAATTGGGTGAATGGAGTCATGGTATTGAGCGCTACTAAAGGCAGTTAGAGAGTCACTTTGCATTAAGGCTATTTCTGCCAGGTTTGTTGCCATTCGAAGATTCCATGCAAGTCTTTGCCCAGGAACAAGTGCTCGCATAAAGTGCTCTTGCGAGACGATACTACTCAATCTTCGTATAACGTCTTGTGCATAATCAGCATGACGTAGCGGTAAATTATAGCCTAAATAGTCTAAATCGAAATATAGCTCTTCGCTCATTTCACTTGGCATACCATAGTAAAGATTATGGGCAGCTCTTAATCCTGCTTCGTCGCGGCTAATCGTTCGTCAATATTATTTTGCGTTTTTTGCAACAATAGCTTCGGCAACATGACTTGGAACATCGGCGTAGTGATCGAGCTCCATGCTTGAGCTAGCCCGACCCTGGGTCATGGACCGTAGATTAGTTGTATAGCCAAACATTTCACCTAGCGGCACAAACGCAGTAATCTCTTTAATGCCTGCTTGTAAATCTTCCATTGATTCAATGCGGCCACGCTTTGAGTTTAAGTCACCGATTACGTCGCCCATAAATTCTTCCGGTGTTACGACGACAACTTTCATAATTGGTTCGAGCAAGACCGCATTAGCCTTACGAACACCTTCTTGAAGCGCCATAGAGCCAGCAATCTTAAAGGCCATCTCGCTGGAGTCTACATCATGGTAGCTTCCATCATATAGCTCAGCTTTAATATCAACTACTGGATAGCCAGCGAGAACACCATTGCTCATTGCCTCTTCAATTCCTGCCTTGACAGGATTAATGTACTCAGCCGGAACGACACCGCCTTTAATTGAGTTAATAAACTCAAAGCCCTTACCGGCTTCGTTTTGACTTAATCGTAACCAAACATGACCGTATTGACCTCGTCCACCACTTTGACGTACAAACTTACCTTCAACTTCAACACCATCTTTACGAATAGTTTCACGGTACGCAACCTGCGGTTGACCAATATTGGCATCAACGCTAAATTCACGCTTCATGCGGTCAACTAATATTTCAAGGTGTAACTCGCCCATACCACTAATGATTGTCTGGCCGGTTTCGTCATCTACATGCACACGAAATGTCGGGTCTTCTTCAGCCAGACGTTGCAAGGCAAGGCTCATTTTTTCTTGGTCGCTCTTAGTTTTAGGCTCAATCGCGATACTAACTGGCGGTTCTGGGAAGGTAATACTTTCAAGTACGATTGGGTTGTTCGCATCACAAAGTGTGTTGCCGGTTGTGGTACCCTTAAGACCTACAATAGCTGCAATGTCACCGGCACCGATTTCGGTGATGTCTTCACGTTTATCAGCCTGCATGCGAACTAGGCGGCCAATGCGCTCTTTTTCACCGGTAGAACTATTGAATACATATGAACCGGCTTGCAGTTTACCTGAGTACACGCGGAAATAAGCCAATTTGCCAACGAATGGATCGGTTGTAATCTTAAAAGCTAAGCCTGCAAGCGGCTCAGATTCTGACGTTTTGCGCTCTACGCTTTCGCCAGTTTTTGGATGTGTGCCCCATACAGAGTCTATATCTTTTGGCGATGGCAAGATATCGACTACTAAATCGAGTACTTTTTCAACTATCACACCGCGACCGTCACCTCCGGTTACCGGATAGAAATTACCGCTAATTGTAGCGGTACGGATTGCTTTGATAATTTCTTCAGTAGAGAGGCCATCTTCACCAACCTCAAAATACTTTTCAAGAATTGCTTCGTCTTCGGCAACGGCATTCTCGATTAACAAACTTCGGTATTTCTTTACCTGATCAAGCATGTCTTCAGGTATTTCGCTTTCAGTCAATTCTTTATCAGTATAGTCTTTATAGGTATAGGCCTTCATGCTGACCAAGTCTACAACACCGGTAATGCTTTGTTCAAAACCTATTGGCAGATGAATCGGAAAAGCTCGTTTGCTTAAACGACTGTGGATTGTATCTAGTGATTTATAAAAATCACCGCCAGTCTGGTTGATTTTGTTAACAAAACAAATTCTTGGCACGCTATACTTATCAGCTTGACGCCAAACTGTTTCTGACTGTGATTCAACACCCATTTTGCCGTCAAAAACAACGACAGCACCGTCAAGCACGCGAAGCGAACGTTCAACCTCAACGGTAAAGTCGATGTGCCCCGGCGTGTCAATGATGTTTACTTGATGGTCTTTCCAAAAACAAGTTACGGCAGCAGACACAATAGTAATACCGCGTTCGCGTTCTTGCGCCATCCAGTCGGTGGTTGACTCACCTTCGTGAGTCGTACCAATTTTGTGCTTTATACCGGTGCGGTACAGAATACCTTCGGTTGTAGTCGTCTTACCCGCATCAATGTGAGCAATAATACCGATGTTTCTAATTTTATCTAGTGCATATTTCTTCGCTGCCATTATTTTCTTTCTCCATCATATTTATTACAGTATTTTTCAAAAATATCTCCAGATGCAACCGTACCGAGATATTCAAGCAATGTACCAGTAGCTTCGGTAATTCTTTGCTTAGTTTCCTGGCTGCCAGAACCCCAGGCTTCTACTGAATATCTAAGCAGCGTGCTATTACTGTCACTTGCCACATGTTCGAACTCAATTCCGTCATTGTCAAAATAGGTTTTAAGGTATGAACCAGGAACAAAAGGCGGCTCAATTCTTACGTATCCAATATCATAATCCTGCCCGGTTAAAGACCCGATTGTTGCTGTATATGGCCCGTACGTTTCGCGGTTTTCCGCAATATGCGTTACTGCCACAATGTCTACCTTGCAAAGTGGGCGAAGGCACGGTTGGCTTCTGCCATCTTGTGCGTATCTTCGCGCTTTTTAACTGCTGTACCGGTGTTGTTGTAGGCATCCATTAGTTCTTGAGCAATGCGGTCTTCCATGCTCATACCTTTGCGGGCACGCGCTGCTTGTACAAACCACATAATAGTCAGGTGCTGCTGACGCTGGCCTTTAACCTCAAATGGAATTTGGTAGTTTGCGCCACCAACACGTCGTGAACGGGTTTCGAGGTGCGGCTGAATATTCTTCATGGCCTGCTCAAACACTTCCAAAGGGTTTTTAACTTTTAATTTATCGGCAGCTTTTTGCATACCACCGTAAACAAGGCGTTCTGCAATTTGCTTTT
>CAYRRR010000013.1:3904-10202 GCA_964426755.1 uncultured Candidatus Saccharibacteria bacterium
TTATCGGCAGCTTTTTGCATACCACCGTAAACAAGGCGTTCTGCAATTTGCTTTTTACCGTTTAGCATAACTCGGTTGATTACTTTTTGAACCTGAACGCTATTATATAAGCGATCCGGCGCAACTTCTCGTACTAATGATTTAGTTTTTTTTCTAGGCATTAGTTTGCACCTCCGGCTATTGTTTTGATCCTTATCTGCATATCCTGAGGTTCATTTAGAAACTTCTGAAAACCACATGCCGCCATAGAAGCTAGGTCTGTTTCACTTGCAACTTTTAGAGTAGCGTCACAAAGAGCAATTCGATCATCTTTTGAATATTCAGGTTGATCTTCAAGCGATCCCGGCATTAGCTGTTGACAGGGAATAGGATAACCTTCTTGCCCACTGTAAGATGGACAGTCATATCTTGTTTCTGTACTAGTCATTATTTACCTGCCTTTTTTGTACCGTACTTAGAACGACCTTGTTTGCGGTTTTCTACACCTTGAAGATCAAGTGCGCCACGAACAATGTGGTAACGCACACCCGGAAGGTCTTTTACACGACCACCACGAATCATAACAACAGCGTGCTCTTGAAGGTTGTGGCCTTCGCCGCCAATATACGCCCAAACCTCATGACCGTTCTGTAAACGCACACGGGCTACTTTACGCAAAGCAGAGTTAGGCTTCTTTGGAGTTTTGGTAGTTACCTTAACACACACACCTCGTTTAAATGGCGATGGTTTTTCATAATTTTTAGTTTTAAGATTGTTTACCACGCGATGCAACGCAGGCGACTTAGATGTCGTCTGTACCTTCTTGCGTGGTTTTCTAACTAATTGATTGATTGTTGGCACTTATACTCCTTTAGGGTTTTGCAATCTGCTGCCGCAGTGCGAATGCCTGCGCACTGGCTCGGATCACTTAATTTAACCTAGTTATTTTAACAGGATTAGGCGGTTAATTCAACTGCCTCTTCTTCGTCTTTCTTGGTGTAGGCGTCATAGCCTGTTCCAACCGGAATCATTCGACCTAAAATAACATTCTCTTTCAAGCCATACAGATGGTCAACCTTGCCACTCGTTGCAGCACTTATCAAGACACGAGTTGTATCTTGGAAGCTGGCTGCACTTAAGAACGATTCGGTTGATAGTGATGCCTTGGTGATACCGAGCAATAACTGATTGTATTGAATCGGCTCTTTCTTGGCTTTGGCTAGCTTTTCGTTCTCTTCTATTACGGCAATTTTACTTACAATATCACCGGTAATGAACTCGCTATCGCCTGCATCTTCAATCTGAACTCGAGAGAACATCTGTCGTACAATGATTTCAAGATGTTTGTCTGCAATATTTTGACCTTGACTGGCAAAGATCCTCAAGATCTCATTCATGATGTAGCGCTGCGTAGCTTCAACACCTTGTAGGCGCATAAGTTCGTGCAGATTTATGGAGCCATTTGTGAGGCGCTGACCAGCTACTACTTCATCGCCGTCTTTAACTTGCATTTGTTTATAGCCGGGTATTTCGTAGCGTACTGCACTTTGCTTGCTTGGTGTAATGAAGATTGATTTCTTTGTGACTTTTACCTTGCCAGCAACAGGCGCAACCAACGGATTAGCACCCTCTTCAGAAGCCATTACATCGCCAATGTTTACATTCGCACCGTTCTTAACTTCTACGCGACGACCGTTAAGCGGATACTCAACAGATGCATCATCTTTAGCTGTAATCTCAACTACATAATGATCGCCGTCTTCCCAAACTTTAACAATGCCGGAGATATCAGCGAGGTACGCTTGACCTTTTGGCGTACGAACCTCAAACAATTCTTCTACACGTGGCAAACCAGTTGTAATATCTTCGCCAGCAACACCGCCTGAGTGGAATGTTCGTAGCGTTAACTGCGTTCCAGGTTCACCAATACTTTGGGCAGCAATTACACCGACGGGATGGTATTCGGCAACAAGTTCTCCGGTTGCCGGATCAAGACCATAACTTTTACGGCTAATTCCTCTAACACTGCTGCAGCTTAACACGCTCATAATGCGTACTGCGTCAATACTCGAGTCGCTGTCAATTGCTAACGCTACCTCTGGACTAATGAGTTCACCTGATTTAACGTGACCTTTTATGTCTTCTGCAGCAAAACGACCCTCTAAGCGTGACGCATAACTCACGCCAATCTCATCTGAGTCTGAACGATAAATCGCAAACCCAGGATCTTCACAGTCATCATCAGTTGTAAAGACATCTTGGCTAACATCAACCAGTCGGCGTGTCAGGTAGCCAGAGTCAGCAGTTTTAAGAGCGGTGTCAATCATACCCTTACGAGCCCCGCGTGTAGCAGTAAAGTACTCAAGTGGGCTGAAACCGTATTTATAGTTTGACTTTACTGGCAGCTCTATTGTTCGGCCTGTTGCATCAGCAACCGGTCCAAGCATACCGACGGCGGTTTGAACTTGCCCAATGTTACCGCGTGCGCCCGAAACTACGGCGGTTGACATAGCACTATCCTCTTCTGCGAATTGTTCGGTCAACTTGTCTTGCACTTCTGCATAGACATCTTGCCATGTTTCAATTATTAATCGATAGCGTTCATCATCGGTAATGAATCCTTGTTCGTATTGATCGCTAATATTTGCCACTCTGGTTTCACCACGATCAAGAATGCTGCCAAGTTCAGGAATGTCTGTAAAGTCATCCATACCTAGGCTAAGGCCTGATTGTGTAGCATATTGGAAGCCGATGTCTTTTAGATCGTCAGCAATAAACGCTGTTTTATCTTGACCATAGCGCTGATAAACCTTAGACATAACGTTTGCCAGCTTCTTTTTAGTCATGGCTTCGTCCTGGAAAGGAAAATCTTCCGGAAATATTTCATTAAACAAAATTCTGCCCAATGTTGTGTCGCGTACTTCACCACGAAATGGCACCTTCAAGCGGCTTTGAAGTTGTAGCTTGCCAGCGTCATAAGCCATAAGAGCCTCTGACAAACTTGTAAATGCCCTTGCGGTATCGTCAGCGCCCTGACGTTCATACGTCAAGTAGTAACAGCCAAGCACAATGTCTTGTTCGATATGTAAGATAGGTGATCCATCTGCTGGTTTTAGAAGGTTTTTGTTTGAGGCCATTATCTCACGCGCCTCTACTTGAGCGGCGTCTGATAGCGGTAAGTGTACCGCCATTTGGTCACCATCAAAGTCAGCGTTGAATCCTTTACAAACAAGTGGATGAAGCTGAATGGCCTTACCTTCAATTAGCACCGGCTGAAAAGCTTGAACACTCAATCGGTGCAAAGATGGGGCTCGGTTAAGGAGCACATATTTACCTTTAATTACTTCATCTAGTGCGTCCCAGACCGCGATTTCGCCGGCCTCAATCATACGGGTAGCTGAACGAATATTGTGCGCAAATTCATTAGCAATTAAATGACCGATTACAAACGGCTTAAATAGCTCGAGTGCCATCATTTTTGGCAGCCCACATTGATTTATTTTCAATTCCGGACCAGCTACAATGACCGATCGACCAGAGTAGTCAACTCGTTTACCAAGTAGGTTTTGACGGAAGCGACCTTGTTTGCCCTTTAACATATCACTTAATGATTTGAGTCGACGTCGTTGACCAGTTGCGGCAACAGCACGCCCGCTGCGAGCGTTTCCGTTATCTATCAAAGCATCAACTGCTTCTTGAAGCATACGTTGTTCATTACGACGAATAACTTCTGGTGCATTAAGCTCAATTAACTTCTTTAGTCGATTATTACGGTTGATAACACGACGGTAAAGGTCATTTAAATCAGATGTCGCAAAACGACCACCAGTTAACTGCACCATAGGTCGTAGATCTGGAGGAATAACCGGCAGTACCGTTAGACACATTGAGCTCGGCTTAATACCAGCTTGCTCCATGCTCTCAAGCAAACGTAAGCGCTTCATAATCTTTTTCTTACGTTGACCCTTAGCTGCTTCCGCCTCTTCAGTCAGGCTCTTAATAAGTTCTACCAAATCAATCTGATCAAGCAAATCTTTAAGTGCAGAACCACCCATACCGACTTCTATTAAATCGGCTAATTCATCAGGCAGATTATTGTAGTCGGTTTCACTAATTAGATTAAGTTTAACTAACGATTCAACTTGGGATTTAAACGTTTCGAAGTTTTGTGATACTTCATCAAGTTCTTTGGTTCGCATTTCAGCTAATGCCTTAACGTTAGCGTCATCTTTGGTGGCTTCAGCTTCATAGCGAGCCTTAATTGCTTCTTGTGCAGCGGCAAATTCAGCCTCTTTGTCAGACAACAACTGATCTCGCTTGGCTTCGTCAACCGACTTAATGATATAGCTTGCAAAATAGGCAACTCGTTCAAGATTCTTAACTGTTAAGCCAAGCAACAAGCCAACCGCCGATGGCGTGCCTCTAAGAAACCAAATATGTGCAACTGGACTAGCCAGCTTAATATGACCCATTCGCTCACGTCGTACAATAGACTTAGTAACAATCTCGCCGTTTTTATCAACAGCTGCCTCACGTGAACGAACACCTTTATATTTTGCATCATGAGGATTAATATCCTTGACCGGCCCAAAAATACGCTCACAGAATAAACCATCTCGTTCTGGCTTCTGGGTTCGATAGTTAATGGTCTCGGGCTTAGTGACTTCACCATGTGACCAATCTAAAATGTCTTCGGCACTTGCAACCGCAAGGCAAACAGCATCAAAGTCTGAAATAGTAGGGCCGCTAGAGTAACGCCGCATTATTTTGCCTCCTTTTCGTCTTCATCATTTGTAGTGTTATCTTCGTCATCATCGACAGGAGATGTTGCAACGCCGACTGGCATTTGATCATCCAGCTCAAGTAAATCGAACTCATCTACACCCTCTTCTGCAGTAACATCAATCTCTGAAACTTCTGGTGAAGGTACATCTACTTCTGCTTGATTTGCTGCTTCGTCCTTGATATTTTCTGCTAGAACTTCTTCTGCGTCGACAGTTGTTTCTGATGTAATGAGGTCTACCTTCAGGCCAAGACCTTGCAATTCTTTTACCAATACATTAAAGCTTTCAGGAACTTTTGGACCAACAATCGGTGTATTTTTTATGATTGATTCGTAAGCTTTAGATCGACCATAAACGTCATCCGACTTTATAGTAAGCATCTCTTGCAGGGTATGAGCTGCTCCATATGCTTCAAGTGCCCACACCTCCATCTCACCAAAGCGTTGACCACCATTTTGTGCTTTACCCCCTAAGGGCTGTTGGGTCACCATTGTATACGGTCCGGTTGAACGCGCATGAATTTTATCAACTATCATGTGGTTAAGTTTGATCATGTACATACTACCAACTGTGGTGCGCTCTGAGAATGGTTCACCGGTACGGCCATCAAACAATTGCTGTTTGCCATCGTCTGGTAAGCCAGCGTCAGCTAGCAAGCTTTGAATCTTGTCTATAGGCACGCCATTAAATGATGGCGAAGCCACGTGCATACCTAACGCTCGAGCTGCCATGCCCAGATGTGTTTCAAACAGCTGTCCAATATTCATACGTGAAGGCACACCAAGCGGGTTCAATAAGATATCGACAGGGGTACCGTCTTCCATAAATGGCATGTCTTCAATCGGTAAGATACGGGCAATAACACCCTTGTTACCATGTCGTCCACCAAGCTTATCGCCAACAGCGATTTTACGCATTTGAGCCACAAAAACTTGAATCTGCATTATTACGCCGGCTTTTAGTTCGTTGCCATTTTCACGACTAAAGACTTTTACGCCAACTACTTTGCCATGCTTACCGTTACTCATTCGTTGTGATGTATCGCGGACGTCTTTTGCTTTCTCGCCAAAAATAGCTCTCAGTAAGCGCTCTTCACTTGAAAGTTCCTGTTCGCCTTTAGGCGTAATTTTTCCAACAAGGATGTCGCCTGGATGCACATCAGCGCCGATCCGCACGATACCATCTTCATCTAAATGGCGCAGGGCCTCTTCTGACACGTTTGGAATGTCTCGTGTCACAATTTCAGGGCCAAGTTTTGTCTCACGGACCTCGGTCATATAATCAACAATATGAATAGACGTTAAGGTGTCGTCCTCAACCAAGCGTCGTGAAATAATAATGGCGTCTTCAAAGTTATAGCCCTTCCACGGCATAAAAGCAGCTACTAAATCTTTGCCTAGTGCCAACTCTCCACCATCAATAGACATACCTTCAATGAGTGCATCTCCAGCTTTAACTTTATCGCCACTATTAACCACAACTTTTTGATTTATGCATGAACCTTCATTACTTCGGACGAAGTGCTGTGGATAGTA
>CAYRRR010000013.1:10302-14795 GCA_964426755.1 uncultured Candidatus Saccharibacteria bacterium
TATTATCATTAATAGCTTCACTTCCACTTGCTATCACAGCTTGCTCTTCTTCAGCAGCATCAAGGTACTCAAGTTTGTCGGTTACCTTTGCCTTAACTGGCCATGTCTTACGATTTTTTACGGTTGCCAATTTTTTGGCATCTGATTCTGTGATTGTAGAGCCTGCTTTTACGATAGTCTTGCCGTTTTCATCTTCTAGATTGACACGTGCAATATGGCCTGCCGACTCTTTGGCGGTTACTGCGTTCTGCACCTTAAGATACGGTGTCTCAATAAATCCATATTCATTAATACGTGCATACATGCCAAGATTAAGCACTAACCCAATATTTGCTCCTTCAGGAGTCTCAACTGCACAAATACGTCCATAATGTGTCGCATGCGCATCTCGCACCTCAAAGCCGGCGCGTTCACGACTAAGCCCACCCGGACCCATTGAGCTCAAGCGGCGCTTATGAGCAAGTTCACTTAGCGGGTTAATTTGGTCCATGAACTGTGAAAGCTGTGAGCTTGCAAAGAACTCTCGTACCGCAGCTACAACAGGACGGGCATTAATAAGTTGACCGGGCGTAACTGTTTCTATTTCGCTCATGCTCATGCGGTCTTTTGTGTTACGCTCCATTCGTAGTAAACCAATACGGAATTGACGCTGTACAAGCTCACCTACCAACTTAACGCGGCGATTAGCTAGACTATCGATGTCATCTGCAGGTTCTTGAGTAATATTTAAACGAACTACTTCAGCGATGATCGCAAGTAAATCCTCAATGCGCATTATCCGATTTTCTGCGGTGTTTGGCACATCGAGGTTAAGACGTTTGTTGATCTTATAACGGCCGACGCGACTAAAATCAAAGCGCTTAAAGTTGTAGAACATATTTTCTAATAGTGATCGGGCATTATCAACCGTGGCAAGATCACCAGGTCTTAATCGACGATACACTTCAATCAGAGCCTCATTAGTGCCCTTAGCGGGATCTTTATCAAGGGTTGCCGAAATATAACTGTCTTTGCCTTGGTCGACATGCGCAAAACTTTCTTTAATTTTATTTTCGGTTAATCCAAGAGCACGAAGCAACGTTGTTACCGGGATTTTGCGCTTTCGATCAATTTTTACGTAAATAGCACCGTTTGCAGCAGTTTCAAATTCTAACCAAGCACCTCGGCCAGGAATAACCTTGGCGCCATATAGATTGCGGCCAGCTTGAGATTCGGCCGTAAAGAACACACCGGCCGATCGAATCAATTGGCTAACAACAACACGCTCTGCACCATTAATAACAAATGTACCTCGAGTGGTCATCCAAGGATAATCACCAAGGTAAATCTCTTGTTCTTTGACTTCGCCGGTAACTTTATTCGTTAAAATAACGGTTGCTTTAAGCGGCGCTTCAAATGAAACATTGTTTTCACGAGCATCCGCTTCTGAGATTTTTGGGGCTTCAAAACGATAATCTTTAAAGCTTAATGATAATTTTGTACCAGTATAATCGTCAATTGGACTAATTTCGGCCAGTAATTCGCCCAAACCTTCTTCAATAAACCACTGGAATGATTTATTTTGGTGATCTACTAGATTTGGTAGATCTAAGATGTCATCTTTTTGTGTAAAGTACGTGCGCTTTTGCGCATTTATGGAAGTTTTTGCCATAACTTCTTGCCACTCTCCTTAGACGTGCCTATACATAGACCGATCTGGTCAATTTTTCGTCACCCAAACAACGAATATTTACCATTAAGATCAGCCCGTAAGGCTTAATTATTGATAACGCGCGCGAAGATCCTAAGCTATATTGGGTGGCTATTGAGGGTACCAATAGCAAGACCCGCTTACCCTACTTCTTACATTTAAGTATGGGCTGTTTTTATTATTTGTCAAGTTCCTTATGACAGAACTTTATCGACTAGGCCGTATTTTTCTGCTTCTTCCGCGCTCATCCAAAAGTCTCGTTCGACATCAGTTTCGATTCGTTTTAATGTCTGTCCGGTATTTCTCATTAAAATCTGGTTGAGCAACTTCTTTAATCGCAAACCTTCTTTTAAGTCTATTTCCATATCACTAACACGACCGCGCGTTCCAGCAGAAGGCTGATGGATCATCACCGTGGCGTGTGGCAATAAGAATCGCTTTCCTTTCGTGCCTGAGCTCAGCAGAAAAGCCGCAGCACTTGCTTGCACCCCGATGCCAACCGTTTGTATGTCACTTTTTACATATTGCATCGTGTCATAAATAGCGAAGGCATCGTATACACTGCCTCCTGGGCTATTAATATAAAACTTAATGTCCTTTTTAGGATCTTCGTTTTCAAGAAATAACATTTGGGCTACCACTAAATTAGCGGTATGCGCATTAACTTCAGTGCCTAAGAAAATTATTCGATCTTTTAGTAATCGTGAGTATATATCAAAGGCACGTTCGACGCGACCTTCATTTTCAATAACCGTTGGCACTAAGACAGAGTTTTGTAGAGTATTCATAACACAAAGTATAGGCAATAAATTGGCACTCGTCAAGTGAGAGTGCTAATTTCCACGTTCCGATAGTTCAAAATTTACCAGTAGATCATATGCTTCGCCAGCACAACGAGCTTCAGCGACAATTTGAATAAGAGTATCAAGCTGATACCCCTCTGATACAAGCTTTAGACCGAGCGTTTCAACATCGTACCGGGTTATAACGTTGTGATCGGGACGACACGCAAAGCTAGCAGTGTCTAATACTTCCCTAGTTGTTTCCATCTATTTTGCAGTTGTAGCGTTTTTTACAAGCATGTTTACGGTTTTTTCTGTTATTAGTCGTGATGCTATTTCCTGACGAGCCTGCGATTTATCGAGCTCTGCTTGCATGGCGCTATCTTGATACTGGCTTTTAAGTAAGGTAATTTGATCATCAATTTCTTGTGGTGTGACATTAATATCTTCTTTTTTAGAAATTTCAGCCAAAACAAGTCCAGTCTTAACTCGTCGTTCTGCTTCTGGTCGTAGCTGTTTCGTAATAAATTCTTCCTCTTTCATACCTTCGGCGTCGAGCATCTCTTGCCATGTTTGGCTTCTATACATTAGATTTTGTCGAACCTCAGTTTTGAGGCGTTCGATTTGTTCTTCGATGAGACGTTCGGGTAAAACAAGTTGACTTTTGTCAACAATTTCTTTTACCAGCTCGTTTTGAAAGGACGATTCGGCCTGATTTTGTTTCTCGGTCTGTAATTGGGCCTTAATATTCGCCTTGAGGTCTTTAAGTGTCTTGAATGGCCCCGCTTTTTGTGCGAATTGATCGTTTACTTCCGGTTTTTTTACGTCTTGTACTTTTTTAAGAGTAACTTCGAATGTAACTTTTTTTCCGGCCAGGGCATTCACTGCATAATCTTTTGGAAACGTCAGTTCAAATGTTTTTTTATCACCGGATTTCATACCAATCAAGTTATCTTCAAATCCGGGAATGAAACTGTTGCTGCCTAGCAAAAGTTGATAGTCTTTGGCATCAGCACCTTTAATAGGCTGCTTCTTCATATCCTTACCCGTAAAATCGATAATAACTTCATCGCCAACTATAGCGGCCCGTTGTACTTCGTTTCGCTCCGCCCCATTGATGCGCATACTGTCAATCACTTCATTGATTTCTTTTTCAGTTACAGCGATTTTTGGTTTTGCCTTACGGATTTTGTGATAATCAGGTAAGGTGACGGAACTTAAAACTTCTACTTCTGCTGAAAACTCCAGCTCAGAGAATGGCACAAATTTTTGCAAAGTCACCTTTGGATTGTCAATTGGACGAAGTTCAGCCTTCGCAACAGCTTTTTGATAGAGATGGTTAATAGCTTCTTCAACAAAATCAGCTTGCAATTGATTTTGGTCAACATGTTTTTCTACAACAGAAAGGGGCGCCTTGCCGGTTCGAAATCCGGGCAACTTCAGGCGTTCAGCAAAATGGCTAAGCGTATGCTTCTTAAGAGCATCGAGTTCATTTTGGGCTGCGCTAATGGTCAAGATAATTCTGGTCGGCGATTCTTCTTTTTTACTTACTTGCATAGATCCATACTCTAACAGATAGTATGGCGATAGTCTAGAGAGGACTTATCTAAAATATGATGCGGTTAAGCACTATGACGACTGCAAGAAACCAAACAGTTTCGATGACCCAGCCAGAGGGAATCTCCCAGCGCTGAATCTTTTTATGAAAATGGCGTATGTAATCCCAATGCTTTTCCTCGCCTCTTAAGTCATTTCGATAGTGTTTTATCCACATAATATCAGGCAAAACCCCCAGCAACGCCCCTACAGGCAATAACCACCATTGATAACCTGCTTCGTAGCCGGCGAGCGTAACTATAATAAGAAATGAAATCAACAAAAAGCCATCGGTCGCTAAAATGGCTGCAAACTCTTTACTATCGGGCTTGGCTTTAGTATGGGCGCCGAAATGTGGTATTGAATCAAGCACAAAGTGAGATAGTAGAGCCAGGGGCAAGCCGATAAGAGGGTGAGGTATTACT
>CAYRRR010000014.1:0-8469 GCA_964426755.1 uncultured Candidatus Saccharibacteria bacterium
ACGGCGGAATCTTCGGCACGCTGAAGCGGGTCGCTGCGGTTGTCTCGCCCGCCGTCGGTCTCGGGGGCTCGGCCGCCAAGTGGACCAAAGACAAGATTGAGACCGAGGGCTTCAACGTCCTAGTGGATAAGATCCTCGGTCCGATCTACAACCGCCTGCTGGCGTGGATCAAGGCGTACGGTCCGGTCGGCTCGCTCATCGGCGGCGTGGCCGAAAAGGTCGTCGGCTCCCTCGTCAACTGGGTCGTGGACAAGACTTCGCCTTCCGATGGCGGCGACTGGACGGTCACCGGCAAGGGGCTCCAGGCCGCGATCAAGTTCGCCAAGTCCCAGCACGGCAAGCCCTACCAGTGGGGCGGCGGCGGTAACCCAAGCTGGGACTGCTCGGGCTTCATGGCCGGTATCCAGAAGGTGATGCTCGGTCAGACACCCGGCCGCCTCTACACCACGTTCAACTTCGGCGGGGCGCGCGCTCCCAAGGGCTGGAAGCAGAACCTCAACTCGCCGTTTATGGTCGGCGTCACCAACCGGGGCAAAGGTCATATGGCCGGAACCCTGGTCGGCACGGCCGTCGAGTCCTCAAGTTCGGGTGGCGTGCGCTACGGCCGGGGAGCACGCGGCCACGACCACCCGATGTTCGAGTGGCGGTACGGCTTCCAGCCCGCTACCAAGATGGCCAAGCAGGGCGGCGGCGGGGCGTCCGGAACCGGTAAGGGCCTGGCCTCCTACAGCGGCACCGGGGCGGGCGGCGCTTTGGGCGGCAGCCGCCCGGCGTTCTTCACGCACTTCTGGGACGGCCACGCTCTGACCGCTTCGGGTTCGCCGATGACGGCCGACACCATCGCCTCGTCGTACATCCCGCTCGGGTCGCACCTGACGGTCGGCATCAAGAACAAGTCCACCAAGGGCGTCATCCGCGACCTGGGCCCGGCGAAGTTCGTCTACGACCGGCACCCCGGCATCGCGGTGCTCGACCTGGCCACCCCGATGATGAAGAAGCTGACCGGCGGCACCGGCAACGCCTACGGCAAGTTCCGCATCGACAAAGTCGGTAAGGGCCGCACGCTCTACGGGCGTCGCCTGCGCGGCTATGCCGGTGGCGGCACGATGTCCCCCGGTGAGCTGGCGCTGGTCGGCGAACGCGGCCCCGAGGTCTACCAGGCCGGCGGTCGCAAGGGCGGTCAGATCTACAAGGCCGGGACCAGCGTCACCAGCCACGGAGACACCCACGTGCACTTCCACGGCTCGGTCTACGTCAAGAGCAAGCGCGAGTTCCAGGACATGGTGGTCACGGCCATCGAAGAGGCGCAGCGGAAGAAGAAGCTCTGATGGCTCCTGCGTACGCGACCTACGACTTCTTCATCGACTGGGACGGAGACGGCGGGCTCAGGCTCAACGACTTCCAGAACGTCATGGGCGGGTGGCAAGCCCACGGGACCACACCCCCCGACCTGGAGCTGTCCACTGCTCAGGCGTTCGTCGGCTCGAAGTCGCTGCGTATCGAATGGCACCTGTTTTCGCCCTTCACCTTCGACGACGACGACCTGGGCTTCGACGAGGGCGATTTCGGTGTGGACGGGTTGGAGGCCACCCCGGACCCGTTCACCTTCGATGACGACGACCTCGGCTTCAACGAGGGAGCCTTCGGCAACGAGGTCGATCCGATCGAGATCGTCTCGTCGTACGTCACGGTGCCGCTGGAGAACCTGATCCCCGGCAAGATCTACACCTTCTCCATGTACCTGCGTCCGGTCGGCACGCACGTCTACTACAAGATCGACAACCTCGTCACCTCCGCTCCGACGACGGCCCTGGACGAGTGGCAGAAGATCGAAGTTCAGTTCGTCCCGACCTCGGCCAGCCACACGATTGCCGTGCACCCGTCAACCCTCCCGGACGAGGGCGACGAGCTGTTCGTGGACTACATGACAGTCCGGGGCCAGTTCGAGAAGGTCGTCCCCCAGAACCAGTTCAGCTTCAGCTACGGCCGGGACGACTCCCGAGCCCTGTCGCCGGTTTCTCCTGCGGACACCGAGCTGGAGTTCCTCGACCTGAACGGCCGGTACTCGCCGCTCAACACCAACTCTGAGCTGTACCCGAACGTGGAGGCCGGGCGCGAGGTCGCCATCCGAGCCAACTACAACGGCAGGTTCTACGACCTGTTCTGGGGCCTGCTCGACAACGTGGACCTGAACCCCGCGACCGGGGAGCAGTCGGTCGAATTCGAGATCGTGGACATCATGTCCTTCGTCGGGCAGACCAAGCTCGACACCGAGGTCTTCAACGGCAAGCGCACGGGCGAGCTGATCCACATCATCCTGGATTACATCGGGTGGCCCGAGGCCCGGCGTGACATCGATCCTGGCGCGACCTGGGTGGACCGCTGGTGGGCCTACGACACCGACGCCTCCTCGGCCATCTCCGACCTGGTGGCCAGCGAAGGGCCCCCGGCCTACGCCATGCTCGCGCCGTCTGGGGACTTCGTGTTCCGCGACCGGCACCACCGGCTGCTGTCCGACCGCTCGAACACCGTGCAGGCCACCATCGCGGCCTCAGGCGATGAGCCCTTGTTCTCGTCCGAACTGAGCATCAACCTCGGCTGGAAGGACGTGATCAACACCGTCCGGCTGGAGACCTCTCCCCGACGGGGGGAGGAGTACTACCAGCTCGCAGAGGATCGGGTCTGGTCGTACCAAGGGATCATCCTCGTGCCACCGGGCGAAACCGAGGAACTGAAGGTGGTCGCCGACTCGGCATTCATTCACGCTCGCGACCCGGTGGACAACTCCAATCCTTTCCAGAACCGGCACGGGGTGGACAGCGGCGACTACACCCTCTTGGCCGGCTCGGTGAACGTCTATCTCAGCCGACGCTCGGGGCAGACGACATCCATCTTCATTCAGAACACCGGAGTCGTCACCGCTGTCATCCAGGACATGTCGCTCTACGCCATTCCGATTGTGCAGCGGGAGGAAGAGAAGCGGCTGGTCTTCCTTCAGGACACGGCTGCTCTCGACCGCACCAAGCGCGAGTCCTCGCACGACATCCAAGCCCCCTGGGCCAACTTCCACGACTGCCAGGCCATCAGCCAAATCGTTCTCGGCCAGCGCGCCAACAAGCTCCCCACGGTCAGCTTCACGCTGAACAACGGATCCGAGGAGCGGCTCACCCAAATCCTGGAGCGCCAGCTCGGCGACCGGATTCGCGTCAAGGAGCCTCGCTCGTTCATCGACAACGAGTTCTTCATCGAAGCCTTCGAGCACGACGTGGACGCAGCGGGCAAGTACCACAAGACGATCGTCTCCTGCGAGCAGGTTCCCGTCTACGCCGACTCCGACGAGGCGAACCCCGTTCCCGCATTCACCTTTGACAACGACGATGCCGGATTTGACGAAGGAGTGTTCGGATACGATGGGGTAAGCGACGCAGATAGTTTGTTCGTCCTCGATCAGACGAACCTCAACGAAGGGCTGCTAGCGTTTTGACCCTCATCACTTCGAGCGTGCAAGCCTACGTCAACTACGGGCGTTGGGTTGCTGACTGCGGCCGGAAGTACTGCGCGAGCGCCATGGCTCTTCAGCCAGGCCAGCAGGTCTTTGTCTGCGGTGGCGCGGAAGGCTGCGGCTTCTCTGCTTCGATCATCTGGCCCCCTGATGCGGACGAGATTTGGAACGTTCTACAGGAGCGGCCCGTCAAGTCCACTCGCAACTGGATTCCGATCGGCCATCCCTACGCGGATGCCGGTTACCCGGCCGGGCAGACGCCTGCTCAGCTTCGAGAGGAGCAGAAGGAGATGGAGAGCCTTGGCGGCTAGGGATGAAGTCAAGTCTGAAGTGTCCACGGCAATCCGTGAGACCACTTCGGCCTACACCCAGTACGAGGCCGCGTCCGAGCTGGCGAAGAACTACCGAATCGAAGCCCAGAAGTGGCTGGACCGAGCCGAGGCCGAAGAGCAGCGGGCCGAAGAGGCGTGGGAGCGGGCTCAAACAAAAGCCGAGGTGCTGTCCGAGCGGATTCAAGCCCTGAAACAACCCCCGGCCCCTGAAGAGGAAGAAACGCCCATCGAAGAGCCGATCGATCCGGGCAAGGGGAAGCTCTGATGGCCTGGTCTTCTCCGATGACGGCCGTCCCCGGCACCGTCTTCACAGCCTCGCAGTACAACCGTTTCATCCGCGACAACCTCATGGAGACGGCAGTCGCCAAGGCTACCGAGGCGGGCCAGTACTTCGTGGTGGACGGCATCAACTCGATCGCCGCGCGGAAGCCAGCGGCCGCATTCGTCTTCGCGGGCGAGACGACGGCTTCCAGCACGTATGGCGACCTGTCCACCCCCGGCCCAACGGTGACCCTGGAGACGGGCGAGCGCGCCTTCGTCATGCTGTCGGCCGGGCTGGAGCCCGCCGGGTCGAACAACGTGGCCGGAGCCATGTCCGTGCAGATCTCGGGAGCTTCCAACATCGCGGCCTCCGACTCCAACAGCGTGTCGCTGGACGGCATCACGGACGGCACCGGCAACATCCGCATGGGGATCACCCACCTGATCGATAATCTCACGCCGGGCACGAACGTCTTCCAATGCAAGTACCGGGCCGTCAACAGCTCGGACTTCCGTTTCTGGCGTCGCACTCTCGTCGTCTTTCCGTTCTGAGGTCCCCTGATGGCTTGGTCTGCACCTATGACGGCGGTCTCCGGAGAGGCATTCGACGCCGACGACTTCAACACCTACGTCCGGGACAACCTCAACTGCACCATGCCGGCCCTGGCCACCGACAACGACTTCCCCGCGTGGTTCGTTGCGACCGGAGCTAACGCTCTGGTCAAGCGGAACATCAAATCCGCAGAGATTACGGTCTCCGGTGGCCAGACGACCAGTTCGACGAGCTACACCAACCTCACGACTGCCGGGCCTTCGGTCTCACTCACCACCGGTACACGAGCGCTGGTAATGATCTCCTGCCTACTGGAGACCAACTCCACGAACACCGCCGCGATGGCCTCTTTCGACGTGACCGGAGCCAGCTCGATCTCGGCCAGTGACGACTGGTCCATCTGGATCGACGGGCTCACGGCGAACAACTCCCTCCGCAAGGGAAATTCGCATCTGCTCACCAACCTCACTCCGGGGACGAACGTCTTCACCATGAAGTACCGCGTGGGCAGCAACACGGGCCGGTTCAACGAGCGGACCATCGTGGTCTGGGCGATGTGAGGAGCTGACGATGGCTTGGACTTCCCCCATGACTGCGGTGGCCAATCAGAAGTGGACGGCCACTCAGTTCAACGCGCACGTCCGGGACAACCTGCTGGAGACCGAGGCGGCAGTCGTTTCCAGCTCGGGTCAGTTCGTCCTGTCAGATGGTGTGAACTCCCTGACGACTCGCACCGTCAACTCGGCCGCCAGCTCAACCACGGGCACGACCACTTCGACCTCGTACACGTCGAGCCTGTCGGGGGCCTCGTCCCTGTCGGTCAGCAGCGTCACAACCGGCACGGCGGCCCTGGTGTACGTCGGTGCTCGGATGTCCAACAGCGTGAACAACGCGGCCACTTACATCGGCGTGGCCATCTCTGGGGCGACCTCGGTCGAAGCTCATGACGACCGGGCCGCCTACATCGACTCGTTGACCGCCAACAACCTCATGAGCGCAGGTGTCTGGGAGCTGTACACCGGCCTCACTCCGGGGTCGCACACCTTCACCGCTCAGTACCACGTTTCGTCCGGGACGGGCACGTACGGCGTGCGCAACATGATCGTCATCGCTCTGTAGGGGGAACAATGGCTTGGTCTGCACCGATGACGTTCGTCGCCAACACGGCTCTCACGGCGGCACAGCTCAACCAGTACCTCCGGGACAACATGCTGGAGACCGCTCCCGCGAAGGCCACGACGGCGGGTTACCACTTCGTCACCACGGGCCCGAACTCCATTGCCGAGCGGGCCATTGAAGGTGACTGGATCGCCACGGCCGAAACCACGACCGAGACAAGCTACACCGACCTGAACACGCTCGGCCCTTCGGTCACCTGCGTAACCGGCACCAAGGCCATTTACATCATGTCGGCCCGGATGAGTCACGACGCGGGAGGCAGCCTTCGAGCCTCCATCGAAATCTCCGGAGCCTCGTCCATTGAGGCCGGGGACGCCCGAGAGCTGACCGTGCACATCGGCCACAACCACCAGAACAAGGTCGGCACCACGTACTTCGAGACCGGCCTCACACCGGGCACGAACACCTTCACCATGAAGTACCGAGTTCAGGATGAAGGAACCGGGACATTCGCTGAACGCCATCTCATCGTCATCGCCCTTTAGAGAGGATCCCTTGCGGATGTTCCTTCAGTCTGTCCTGGAGCGGCTCAAGCGTGAGCCGGCCCTGGTGATCGCTGGCCTGTTCGTTGTCGTGTTCACGGCATACAAGGTCTTCGGTCCCGACAAGATGCCGCTGTCCGAAGTCTTCACCGAGGACTACGCGACGTACCTCGGGGCCGTGGTGGCTGGCGTGCTCACGCGCCTGAACGTCTTCGCCCCGGCCACCGTGGAACGAACCGTCGAAGCGGCGCTCGCGGACGCCTCGGCCGCTCGGACCGACGCGCACGACAAGGGCTGAGCGGTGGCTGGCGTCAACGACATGCTCAACGAGGCCCGCAAGTCCCTCGGCCTCGGTGAGCCCAACCACATCCAAACCTGGTATAAGAACCGGAACGGTTCGTCGTTCGCCGGGAACTTCGCCTGGTGCAACGCGGCCATTACCTACTGGGCCTACCAGTCCGGCAACTACCAGGCCGTGTGCTTCGGCACCGACTACGCCTACACCGTCTACCACGCTCAGCGTTTCCAGAAGGCGGGCCAGTGGTACTCAGGCACCACGGCCAACGTGAAGAAGGCCAAGCCGGGCGACATCGTGTTCTTCGACTGGGGCGGCTCGAATTCGATCGGGGCCATCGATCACGTGGGCGTCGTCGAGAAGAACAACGGCAACGGCACGGTCACCACGATCGAAGGCAACATCTCCAACAAGTGCATGCGCAAGACGCGGGACGCTTCCACCATCGCGGGCTACGGACGCCCGAAGTACACAGGCACGTCCTCCTCGTCGTCGGACCCGACTCCCGGCTACTGGGCCTACCACTGGACGAACGGCAAGGCTCTGCACGTGCCGGACGGTTCGGTCATCCTGCGCCGGGGCTCGGGTGGCATGGACGTGAAGCGGCTCCAGAACTCCCTCAACCTCGTCTACAGCGAAAAGCTCGATGTGGACGGGGACTTCGGTCCGCTGACCGAGGCGGCCGTCAAGCGAGCGCAGTCCAAGCTCAAGGTGACGGCCGATGGCGAGTACGGACCGCAGACGGCCAACGCGCTGAAGAAGCACATCGAAGCCGCGCTCAAGCCCAAGGACCCTGCTCCCCCGAAGGAGGAGCCCACGCCCGAACCTCCGAAGGAGGAGCCCCAGGTGCCTGCCGAGTGGGGTAGCTGGCACTACTCCGAAGCGCACATCGTCCGGCCGCTCACGATCCCCTTCGGGATCATCAAGAAGGGCGACAAGGGCGACCACGTGAAGAAGCTCCAGATGGCGCTGAACGCGGTCGGAGCGGGTTGGAATGCGCACGCCAGCGGTGAGTTCGGGGACTGCACCGAGAACGCCCTGCTGGCGTTCCAGAAGGTGGCCAAGGGCGACGACCTCACCACGTCCCTGCTGGACCTGGAGAAGGGCGTCTACGGGCACCAGACGGCCCGAGCGCTGAACCGGCGCATCCTGGAGCACACCGACCCCCTGCCCGAGCACCAGCCACCGGAGGAGCCCGAGGAACCCGGCTCTGAGCCGGAGGCACCTGAAGAGGAAGAAGGAACGGACACTCCCTCCGACCCAGAGCCGGGTGAACAACCTGAGGTACCCGAAGATCCAGAACCTGAACCTGCTGCGGGAGTCTGGGGAGATCGCCAGCTCGTCTTCCACGACGAGTTCAACGGCGACCAGCTCGACAGCTCTCGCTGGATCAACGGCCGGAGCTGGAGCTATCCCGGTGGCGGGCCGGTCAACCCGAACGACAACAAGCTCGACCACCTGGACCCCGAGGCGGTCAAGGTCAAGGACGGCGAGCTGGTCATCACGGCCGTCCGGGACGGCTCGGTCTGGCGCACGGGCCTGATCACCACGGGCAACGCCTTCCCCGAGGAGGATCGCTTCGCGCTCCAGACCGGCGACTTCCACGCCGCGCTCGTGCAGATGCCGGAGAACCCCATCGGGGCCTGGCCCGCACTGTGGACGTGGAACAACGGCGGCAACGAGATCGACTCGTTCGAGTGGCACGGGGACAACCCGAACCTGCTGGAGATCACCAACCACGTCAAGGGCGGTGGCAAGTACGTCAGCCTGCCCGAGCTGGTCAAGCCCGGCGGCTGGGTGTGGATCGCCACGGACTTCGGCGCGACCAACAATCGCTACTACGTCGGCGAAACGCTCGACTCGCT
>CAYRRR010000014.1:8569-9996 GCA_964426755.1 uncultured Candidatus Saccharibacteria bacterium
AAGGACATCCTCAACCAGTCCGGAGGCATCATCTGCCTGCGGGCTGGCCACGGGGACTACAAGGACAAGTACTTCGACAAGTGGCGTCCGCAGGTCGCCAACGCCAAGCTGGTCATGATCTATCTGTTCATGGACACCAAGGACGGCGACGGGAAGAAGAACGCCGATTGGCTCATCAAGTGGGTCGGCGGCAAGCGGATGCCGAACGAGGTCTTCGTCGCGGACATCGAGCCCGGTGGCGGGAACTGGACGGTCTCCCAGACGCGAGCCTTCCACGACCGGGTGCGGTCTCAGCTCGGCGGGCCACCGGTCATGACGTACGCCAACGAGAGCTACGCCAAGGCTCGGGCGAGCCTGTTCACGAAGGACACCGGGTGGGTCGCCAAGTGGGGCCAGCCGGGTAAGGACGCGAGCCGGCCCACGGTCCCGCACATCGTGTGGCAGCACGCGGCCGACGGCTACGGCAAGCCTCGGGTGCACTGGGCGGGCTGCTCAAAGCAAGCGGACGAGAACCGCGTTGACGGGTACACGCAAGCGGCCTTCGCGGCGAAGCTGCTCGGTACCTCTACCACTCCCCAGCCTCCTCCCTCGCCGCCTGCCAAATCCTCTGACTGCTGCTCGTGAGCAGAGGGGCCGGGGGTTCGCCCTCGGCCCTTCTCTGTTTAGGAGGTGGCCGGTGAGCGGCCCAAGAATCCTAGTCCTCGACCTCGAAACGGCTCCGAATCTGGCCTTCGTCTGGAAGCTGTGGAACATCTCCAATATCAGCCTGAGCCAAGTCCAGGAGTTCGGCTACGTCATGTGCTTCTCGGCGAAGTGGCTGGGCGACGACCAGACGATGTTCTGGTCAGAGTTCCAGCACTCGCCCCAACGCATGATCGAGGCCGCGCACGAGCTGCTGGACGAGGCCGACGCTGTGATCACCTACAACGGGGACCGCTTCGATCTGCCCACCCTGAACTGGGAGTTCCTCCAACTGGAGATGGACCCTCCGTCCTCGTACATCAGCATCGACCTGCTCAAGGCGGTGCGAAAGAACTTCCGTGCACACTCCAACAAGCTCGATCATGTCGTGCAGCAGCTCGGCATCGGCTCGAAGGTCAAGCACGCGGGCTTCGAGCTATGGGTGCGGTGCCTGAACGGAGACCCGGAAGCCTGGCAGGAGATGGAGACCTACAACCGCCAGGACGTGAAGCTCACCGAAGAGCTGGCGCTGAGGCTCAAGCCGTGGCTGACCAAATGGCCGAACCCCGTCCTCTTCGAGGACGAGGCCGGCGATGATCTTCGGTGTCCCGCGTGCGGTGGCCGGGACGTGGAGCGGCGGGGCTTCTACTACACCCGCGTGGGGCGCTATCAGCGCTTCAAGTGCCTGGGCTGCGGGCGCTGGGCGACCTCGGGTCGTCGGGACCGGAGCGTCGATCTCCGCTAAG
>CAYRRR010000014.1:10096-14006 GCA_964426755.1 uncultured Candidatus Saccharibacteria bacterium
CAGGTTGCAGGCTCGGCACTCGGGGCGAAGGTTGCCCCATGAGTTGTCGCCTCCCTGCGAGCGCGGGATGATGTGCCCCACGGTGATCGGGTTGTTCGAGTCGCCCCACGGGAATCCGCAGGCACCCTTGGCCCGGCAGATCTCAGAGCCGCACTGGCCGGTGCATGCGCACCGCAACCGGTGCTTCTTGATGTACCGGGCGTAGGCGTCGTACTCGCGTCCACCCGCGCCCCGTTGCTGGCGGGTACCTCGGGCTCGCTCGTACTTCAGGGCGCAGCTCGGGCAGCGGCCCCGGACGAGGATGCTCTTGTCGAACAGGTCGTCGCAGTCGTTGCAGAACTTGAGAGGCATTACTGGTGCGCTCCTGACATGGCGACCGCGTTAATCTCGTGCGTGTAGTCCTCGGAGAACCAGTCGATCATTGCCGGCCCGATCTTGCGGCCGTGGTGACCGCAGAAGAACAGTTGCAGCACTTCCTTCTGGTCTACGAGCTTGCTCATCCGGAAGAAGGACTCCGCTCCGCACCGGTCGCACCGGTTCTCGTGGGCAGTCCAAGGCCGGGGATTGGTGGTCTCGAAGACACTCATGACCTGCCGCTCCTCTCCTGCTCGAAGAAGTCGTTGACGTCCAGCACGAGGATCAGTTGGTCCTGCGGGACCATGTACTCGCCAGGACCCCCGCCCCACGGCCGGATGGCGCAGTACAGGACATCGGCTTCCCAGACCGCATCGACGATGCAGAGCTGGCCTTGGAACTCGACGGTATCGAAGGGGTGAAAGGCCATGATCGGCCACCTTCTTCCGAAAGGGAATCCTCTTCCCAGGGTAGTTGATTTGCAGTTTCTTCTTTGGGCCCCGGTGGCCAGAGAGGGTTTTGCGCTGCCCGGCCTCTGGCCACCGGGAGTTCTAGCGAATGGGGTTGTTGTGAATGAGCACGGAGCCGTCTTCGAGGATCTCCAGCCGGGAAACGTCGCCCTTGACGGCGCGCTTCGCGAGCTTCCACGCCTCGGGGTCGGCCTTACGGGCGTCCACGGGCGAGGGCTCCACGCGAGTGCGGGGCGGGAACTTGGCCTTGCTTCCCCGGACGTACCGGCGCTTGGGCTTTTCGGCCTCGGGTAGCGTTTCCGGCTTGACCGGCTCGTTCCCGAAGTCCAGACGAAGCAGGTCGTACAGATCCTTCGGTGCTCGATCGTCGCGCTTAGCCATTTACCTGAATCTCTCTTTTTAGTTCGGGGCCTTCGCCAGGACCTTCGTGTTCTTGTCCACTTCGAGGTGGGCCACGTCGTCGCCGTTCTCCAGCCGGAGATCGTAGAAGTCTCCGCCGCGCTCAGCGGGCTCGCACATCACACAGTGCATCAGCCGATCGAGCAGGAGGACTTCCCACTCCGGACCGAGCCGGGCGATCTTCACGGACTCGAAACCATCCAGCATTGGACTCCCCCCTACTGCCGCTGCTGGGACTCGGCGGCAGTGGCCACCCCGTCGAAGATGATCTCTTCGTTGTAGGTGAAGGCCCTCCGCCAGAGTTCGAGGAACTTCGCGTCCCTCCCCCCTAGCCGTAGCAGGTGGTCCTCCCACGGCCGGTGGAACGCGCGGACGAGAGCCATGTACTGCTCGTTGGTGTAGTCGGCCATCACCTGAGCGAGGAACCGATCATCCACCTCGTCCGGGTCCACCTGGGTCTCCTTCGGTCGTTCGTTCTTGCCTTGGTTCAAGTTGTACCCACGATGTTGCCCCGATGCAACCCCTTGCGCGGCAGGAAAACCGAAGATCTTCTTTTGTCTTGGGGGATGCAAGGGTTTCGCTGGGGGCATCCCGGCGAGATCTCGATACCATCTCGGAAAGATCCGCATGTCGGGTTGACCTGGGGGTAGGGACCTCGCCAGACTGAGATCCAATGAGCAACCAGACTTGAAAGGGACCGAGCCGAGACCATGACCAACGACTTCGCTGCGTGGCTAGACCGCACTCTGAGTAATCAAGGTGTCGGGTCAGCCCACGCGCTGGCCGAAAGGCTGGGGGTCTCGGACTCGCGCGTGAGCAAGTGGCGTGCGGGCCAGGCCACACCGCACTTCGACATGGTGGTCAAGGTAGCCCTGGCACTGGACGTGGATCCGATGCGTCTGGCAGCCAACGCGGGCCGTCTGCCCGCCGAGCTACAAGATCAGTACCAACCTCTGCCCATCCCTCCGGTGCGCGAGGAGGAGAAGATCAAACACCAGATCATGGGATGGAAGGGAATCAGCCTTGAAGCTAAGAAACGTATCTTGGAGATTTACGAACAGGACATCGCAAACGGGGAGGAAGACAGCGATGAAGGGGAAGCCGATCCTGATTGAGGATAGGTTCAGCCCCGCCGTCCTCTACTGGCTGGCGATCACGTGCTGGTTGATCGCTGCGCTGATCGCCGTTCTCCGGGCGGCCCACGTGGTGCCCAACAACCTCAGCGTCGTAGCCATCCTGGCGCTGGGAGCGGCGATCTTCTTCAGTCTTAGCCTGGGGCGGCGGGTGCAAACCGACTCCATTACCGAGATCTTCTCAACAGGTCTCCATGCCGCGCTTACCATCCGCAAGAGCGCGGTGGCCCGACTCAAGAAGCTTCACACCGAGTCCTACGAGGACGGCGGGACCGTATGTGCGGAGTGCGGCAAGCCGTTCCCCTGCCCCACCCGCCAAGTCCTGGATCAGCTGGGGAACGAGCTGACCGCCGAACTCCAGCACCGCACCGGACCCTCAATCTGACGTGAACATTCCAGGAGCGACCTGGCATAGCTCCCACTTGATCAGGCCGGCCAGCTCCCGGATCTCCTGAGCCGCGTGCGGGGAGTCCCGCTTGGCGAGGAACTCCAGCCACGCCCGGCCGTTGCCAGTCACGTAGAACTCCGTGTGCGTCCCCTCGGGGAGCACGTAGCGCGCGGCGTCGTGAGCCTCCTTGCGCTTGAAGCCGTTGGCCATCAGGTGCCCGACGACATCCCCGTACAGCTCCTTGGCTTCCCCCTGAAGCTTGAGGATCCGTACCTGAAGGTCCCGCGCGTCGTCCCCCAGCAGGGCTGAGGGGATCACCATTTGAGAGTCGCCCTCCCAGCAGTAGCGCTGCGAGCGCACGGAGAAGCTCAGGTGCCGGTGACGGGTGATCTCTGCCAGCAGGGCCCGGCTGACCTCGGCCACGTGGAACGTGAAGTTAGAGTGCTCCAGGACGCTGAAGTGGAGCTGCCGCTTGATGTTGGCCAAGTAGTCGGCGTTGTTGCGGGTGGCCGGGTTGGGCAGGTCGAAGGAGTCGTAGCAGACGCGCCCAGCCGCTTCGGGCAACAGATCGGCGTCGTCAACGTACGGGCTACCGAGGCTCTGCTCCCGCTCACCCATCTCCGTGCCCTTCAACCGGTCGTAGAACTCGGGGGCGACGATCGGGTGGGAAACAAGGGTGACCTTCATGCGTCTCCGTCCAAGGTCGGGGAGCCTGCGTCAGGCTCGGGATCCAGGCCGTACTTCTCGGGGTGGGCGGTGGCGTCCTTGATCAGGAAGTCGATGTACTGAGCAGCCTTGCGGAGATCGGTCACGCCGCCCTTGGCTTGCCACCGGCTGATGTACTTGAGGACGTTGCCCTCGACGTAGCCAAGCTTGTTGGCGAGGATGTAGTCGATCGGTTCGATGGGGAGCTTGTAGTGCGATCCTCCGAACTGGGGGCGGCTCACTCGGTCACCTCCGCGTCGGCGTTCTTGAGCGGGCTCATCCGGTGCCGGTAGATCCAGTAGACGCCGTGCGCCAGCGCGTCTCGGGGGTGCTGGGGGCCGGGGTAGTCGAAGTCTGGGCCCCGGTAAGCGCCCTTGCCCGAGCCCAGCGAGCGATCCTTCATCTTCCAGCCGGTCGCCTCGGCGATGCTGCGGGCCTCCTTCTTGATGTCCGCCCGCTGG
>CAYRRR010000015.1:0-12894 GCA_964426755.1 uncultured Candidatus Saccharibacteria bacterium
ATCCGAAGATACACGATTTTGAGTCGTGCGCGTCTACCAGTTCCGCCACTCGCCCACGCTAGAATCGACGGTCGTATTCCACAAAAGTCATTGTAAGCCTTTGTTTCACACTTATGTCGCTTCCTCTTTTTTAGTCTTTCAAACAGTTGGGTCGGCCTAGCCGCTCCTAGGTTTAAAAACTAGATTTGAACACTCCTATGAATAACGATGACTTAAAGTTATATTGCCTCAATACGTTAAACACATGCGGTGACGGGGGGTATTATACTATAGTCTTATCTGTTAAACTAGCATAAAAGCTATGTCAAGCCAATCATCATCAAATCAGTCCAAGCAAGGCCAGCCGGAAGACCCGGCGGTTAATCTAATACGATCTAAAATTAATGCTATTTATGGTCATGAACCGAACGCCAAGGCAGAAATTAAAGAAGTGGCGAAAGAATCGGGCCAGCTCTCAAAGCACCAACGCTACATGAAAGAATTAACCGACTCAGGTAAATCAATGGTAGAAATCCAGACTGCCTGGCATGAGTACTATCAGCGCTTGGATGACCATGAAAAGCATGAGGTTTGGCGAGAATTCTATAAAGCTAGCGAAAAAAAGCACGCTAACAAACCTGAACCTTCCAAAGATACTACTACAGAACATCCGCCAAGAAAAACGCACACCTATCACGAACCGGACACTGCGAAAAAAGCCACAAAAAAAGCCTTACATAAAACAAAGGCTCAGATTCGCCGTACTGTTTCTAGTCGTCAAAAAACTAAACTCTCGGCAAAACAAAATTTTAAATCTTTGGCGTTCGGGCTTGGCCTGGGCACCGCTGTAATGGCAGTCTTGCTTTTCAGCTTTTTTAATGAACGATTTATAGCGCCTTTTCTTACGCCAAGCCGTAACGTGAGCTCTACGCCAATTATAATTAACCCCGATCAAACCGCCGTCGGCCCAGAGACAAAAGTTGTAATACCAAAAATTAATGTAGATGTTCCTGTTGTTTACAATGTTAGTTCTATACAAGAAGATGATATACAGGCTGCCCTTGAAAATGGCGTCGTTCATTATGCGACCACCCCTGACCCAGGCGAAGAGGGCAACTCAGTAATCGTAGGCCATTCGAGCAACAACTTATTTAACCGCGGCAAATACAAATTTGCGTTTGTGCTATTAAATAGGCTTGAAGAAGGCGATACGTTTTCACTTACCAAAAATGGCAAACGATATGTTTATCGCATATATGAGAAAAAAATCGTATCCCCAACTGATATATCAGTGCTTGGTGCAACTGATAAGCCTGCAACAGCAACGCTCATTACCTGTGACCCGCCCGGAACATCGATAAATCGTTTAATTATCGTCGGCGAGCAAATCACGCCTGACCCAGCTACCAACGTGGCAAGTACAACACGAACAGCTGATGCGCGGCCTACAATAGTGCCGGGCAACGCACCGAGTTTATGGAGCCGCCTCGTTGGTTGGCTATCAAGCTAGTTGTCATTCAACAGTTTTCCGCGCTTAAAAACAACACCACCATCGTCTTTTGTGGTTACGTTGTAGCTTAGCTCGTAGTCTCGATCAAACATCATGTCGGTAGACGGATCGGTTGCAATCAATTTTTGGGAGTTAATGCCGTCAAAATCAAACACATAGGCTGTTTTTTCGGTTGAAGTAAGCAGCCGATGCCCATCCATCCATTCTGCTGGCCGACTCGAATCAAACTGATCAGATATTGTGTAGCGATACTGTCGATCCGTCTCGGCATCATACACAGCAAATGATTGGCCTGATTGCACCGCAATTATCCGTGCATTTGCAGAAAAAGATACAGCCTGCGGATTATCAATTCGCAGTGTTCGTGCAAACATTAATTTTTTTGGATTTGCGTTTGTAAGCACTTCTAACGGGTTTTTGTACACAAAGACTTGATTATCGTTCGATGCTCCGGCAACCACATACCACGCATTGTCAAAACGAGCCACGTCTACCACGTAAGAAGGGCTGATCGATAGCTCACGGAGCTCGTAGTCTTTTTCTTTAGTTAACAAACGGACAGAGGCTTTATCAGACTTGGTTGCATGTGGCGAAACATACACAACCATGTCATCACCATGCGGCTTGAATGCAAATGCGCGCCCAACCAGAGGTGTCAATACGCCAGATGACAGATCTATTTCCTGCAATAAGCCATCCTTTGACATGTGAAGGTATAGTTTATTGGTCTTTTTGTCTTTAAGACTTACGTCGAACGGTCGTTGGTTAGTACGAGCAGTAATATTAAATGATTCTTCTGGCTTTTCACGATTAATAACCACAAATTCATGCTGATCGTCAAACGTATGTTTTAATAAAATGTTGGCGTTGTCAGTTGACCATTCCACGAGCTCTAATGACTGTTCTCCTTGAGTAGGTGATAGAATATTTGCCGGAATTGTAAATGAAGCAGGCGGCCGATCTGGATCGTTAGCATTAAACACATCGAACGTATCAAACCTATCCGGCTGCTGAATAACGATCCATTCACGAGAAGGGCTCTGCGTTACCAATCGAGGCATAGAACTATAGGTTTTAACATCTTGTGTTTGAATGTTCTCGGGGAATAAAAATGGGTATGCAAAGCGCTCTACGGTACCGCCTTCAAGACTGAATTCGCGCTGCCATGACCGGTAACCGTCCTTAACAAGCGTTAATTTATAACGACCCTCTTTTAGGACGAGACGCGTATCGGTTTGAGCTTGTTGCTTGAATTTATTATGAATTCCTTCGACATAAATCGCAGCTGCACCTGGTCTTGAGTTTACAAACACTAAACCATTTTGAATAACTTTACCAGATCCATCGAGTCCGTAGCCTGATGCCGCAAGCAGTAGAATAGAAGTAGCAATACCAATCAAAATAGCCATCAGGCCGTAACCTGTGTACAATTTAATACGATTTCTGCGTTTTTTGTTTGGGTCTAAAAAATCCATAGTTAACAGTTATATTTATAGCACGGTGTTACATATTAAACTAGTGGAGTATAGGCTTGCCTAAGTCTATACAAAGAGGTTATGATTATATAGATATTCTTATTAACAGAGGGCCTAGCAATTCTGTGAGTAACCACAAAAACGTTATAGAAATTAATGGCCGTGTCTACGATGTACGCACCGGCACGCCAGTGCGTGGTCAATCGATTGACGGATTAGTTACGCCAAAAATCGTTAAGCCCACCGTGATGGAACCGGCTCAAATCGACATTAAGACGCTGCCAGCCAGCCCGGTCTTAAAGCCAAAACCAGCCCGAAGTCACACTGTTCATCATGTTCGGCATCGTACACCACAAAAATCAAAAACGTTGATGCGCCGCGCGGTCAAAAAACCAACGTCACCACAAGCAATTAGCGTCGTTAAGCCGACACCTCGTAGTAACCATAATCCATCCCGTGCGCGCAGAGCTGAAACCATAAAAAAGAGCCCCTATATTAGCAAGTTTGGCTTAAACGATATGCGTTCATCCATTGAAAAGCGCCAAGCGCCGCTTGCAGTAAAAGCGCCACCAGTCCACCGGTCTACTCGCAAACAAGAGTCAAGTACAAAACTTAAGCAGCCCGAGCAAAAACCTGCAGCGTCTCGTAACACAACAGAAGAGCTATTTCATAAAGCTATGCAGCGTACCGCCGAATCTGCAGCCCCGCGGCCAAAAACTAAAGCAAAACGCAAAAGCCGCAAAGGAAGTAAGCTTGCCTGGAGCAGTGGAGTGCTGGCCACCTTGGCTTTGGTTGGCTTTATTGCTTATATGAATGTTCCAAATTTTAATATGCGGCTTGCAAGTTCACGTGCTGGCTTTGAAGCCAGTCTGCCAGCCTATCAGCCTTCAGGCTACAAGATAAATGGACCAGTTAGCTACAAACCGGGGCAAGTTATTATTTCGTTTAACTCAAATACCGATGATCGCGCCTATAAGCTTACCCAAGAGGTTTCAAACTGGAATAGCAGCAGCCTGGAAGAAAATTTTCTTGATGCAAACAATAAACAATTTGAAATAGAACAGGATAAAGGCAAAACTATTTACTTGTACGACAACGGTAATGCAACCTGGGTCAATGGCGGGGTTTGGTACCAAATTGAAAGCGACGACTTAAGCAGCGACCAACTTGTTAGTATTGCCAGCAGCCTCTAGCCACACATACCAAACTAGCTAGATACTCTTAGCAAAGCTAAGAGCTTGCAAGCTTCTTGGCCATTTTTATTCAAAGACTTGCGGTACGCACTCAACGTATAATCAATACGTTCCTTTACGATCTGCGTCTTTTCATCAAAAATTGCTCAAGTTTGGAATGTGTAGAGACAAAAAGTTATATCTGTTAAAATAGGATAAATGATGGTTAGAACAAGATTCGCGCCAAGCCCAACCGGTTTTCTGCATGTGGGCGGCATCCGTACGGCACTTTTTGCCTGGTTAGTTGCGCAGCAAAACAATGGTCAGTTCATTTTACGCTTAGAAGATACCGACCAGAAACGCGAAGTAGAGGGTTCGGCTGATCACCTTATAAAAAGTTTAAAAGCGCTGGGACTTGACTATGATGAGGGCCCCGACAAACCCGGCGACTACGGCCCGTATCGCCAGAGCGAACGGCTGGATATCTATAAAAAATGGGCAGACAAATTAATTGAGCAGGGCAGGGCCTACGCTGACCCGTACAGCTCCGAAGAAGTTCAAGCCTTCCGTGAGCAAGCCAAAGAAAACAAGCAACCGTTTTTGTATCGCAATCATCGGCCAGAGAATCCACCAAAATGGGATGGCACTCGTCCCTTACGGTTTAAATCTGACCCCAAAAGCTACACCTGGCATGATGAAGTCATGGGCGATTTATCAACCGGTCCCGAAGTAATCGATGATTTTATTCTAATAAAATCGGATGGGTTTCCAACCTACAATTTTGCGCATATTGTTGATGATGCCGAGATGCAAATTACGCACATTATTCGCGGCCAAGAGTTTTTAGCCAGCATGCCAAACTACCTTAACTTATACGAAGCCCTCAACATTCATGAGCGTCCGGAAATAGTGCAAGCAGATGCTATGCAAGGCGCGGGCGAGCAACGTACTGCGTCGTACACATCGTACGGCAAAGGAGTAGTGCAGCCTGCAACACAGCAGAGCACTGCAAGTGGCAGTGGTGACGCTGGCTCAGCCAGTTTGCAAACTGCCACGATGCAATATTTCCGACCAGTGTTTGCTACCATGCCGCATATCCTAAATGAGCAGGGTAATAAGAAATTATCAAAACGAGATGGCGCCAAAGATATTCTTGATTACATAAAGCAAGGTTACTTACCAGAAGCATTGAGGAGTTTTATTGCAACCTTAGGCTGGAATGACGGGACCGAGCAAGAAGTCTTCACCACAAAAGAGCTCATTAAAAAATTTAGCTTAAAGCGCGTTGGCAAAAGTGGAGCACACTTTGATGAACGCCGCTTAAGTTGGGTTAACGGCCATATTATTCGTGAGTTAGCCTTAGATGAGCTGTACGAACACGCAGAAGGCTATTGGCCAAATGAAGCCGCCGATTACGATAGCGCATATAAAAAACAAGTGCTTGGCCTCGTGCAAGAACGCCTTAAATATTTTGCCGAGATCCCTGAGCTAACGGTATTTTTCTTTAAAGACCTGCCAATTAATAAAGAACTTATCACTACGCATAAACAGCTTAAAAAACTCTCGAATGACGAACTCAAACATCTCTTAGAAGTTTCAATACAATCGCTAGAACAAAGTGACTTTAGCATTACAGATCTTACCGAACGGCTCAATAAGCTGCTTGTAGGCACCGATCAAAAACCGGCAGTGTTATTTAGCTTGATTCGTATTGCTATAACGCAAGCACCCGCCAGCCCAGGTCTTGCTGAAACGCTGCACACTCTCGGTAAAGACGTTAGCCTTCGCCGTCTCCGACAGCAACTTGAGCATCTGTAGTTACTCAATACCTTTTGTATGACCAAACTGTTTCGCTCCGGCAACTTCGTTACCTATGAGCGCCCTCCTTTTGCTGCCAGGTCAAAAGTAGGCAAAACCCCTCATGGCAGTATTTCATTCTTGGTAAACTACCTGTCAAAACTAACAATACTCAGACAACTCGCTTCGCTCAAACAAGTCTTCGCTCTAATTGTTATTTTGACGTAGTTTAGACCAGGAATAAAATAAGCCACAACAAACCTGGCTCTGTTGGTTCCTGGACTCGTGAGTGTTAAAGCTACCATTAGAGCGTAGTTGCGAAGTTGTAGGTGCGGGTAGCCCTACAACACAGTGACAAGCATGGTAGCGCTTAACAACGAACAACCAAGAATCAACAGCTGCCAGGCGGCTTTTTGGGTTCTCTTTTTGCCGAAACAAAAAGGAACGAAGGTTTGGTTCTTTTTGAAAGAACGTTATCAGGGGCTACTCGCTTTCGTCCTTTTGGACTCATCAGCGTAAGTACCTAACTTACGGAGCGAAAACGACAAGCAGATAGAACAATACAGAGAAAGAATACAAGCCACGGTGGCAAATAAAAAAATATCTCTATACTCTTCTACCTGCTCATCGCAGACGCTCGTTGAACTACTGCTTGATCATGAAGTACGGCATGCCACCGGGGAAGGCTCTCCACATGTCGCGAGGCAGGCAGTACTCGACCTCGCCAATGGCGATTCCGAGCAGGACGAGCTGCTCCTGGGTCTGGTGGAAGCCTGTCCACTGATTGCCGTGCCGATCGATGCATGCGTTGAGGAAGCTGTAGCCGCCACCGCCGCTTGTCTTGAAATCGTCGGGGAGTTCCGCGAGCATGTCATGGATCTCCTGACGGTGTTCCTCGATGCGGCCGGGGTGAAACCCGACGGTGTGGACGATGCCCTCGGCGACGATGTGGTCGTTAGTGTCCTCGCCATCCTTGAAGAGGCAGGCCATGAAGACGGCTTCGACGTGTTGCGGGGTGAGAATTCCGGTGTCGGTATCCATTGAATTGCTTTCTCCTGCATCTCAACCAGGGGTGGCTGTTAGGTGTGTATTCTGTAACACACAAGATGAGGGTATCAAGCTCGTAACTCAAGCTCATTACACTCATCTCGTATAACCTCTATTGTTTCTGCTTGTCAAATAACAGGGGTGGAATAGATATTAAAACTCAACACCCTATCTTACTATTATAGCACACTTATAGTACTTCTGTCAATATCTAGCGGAGGTGGATGGTGCCATCATCGCTGAAGTTACCATCGGTAGGCGGAGCAACATCTTCGGGCTTGGCAAGCTCATGTTCCGGACGTTCTTTAGTGGCCTTAGGTGTAGAAGGGCGAGAAACAGGCGAGGCATTCTCGGTCGTTTTCTTTTTTCTGCGCCGGCGCCGTTTGCGCTTTGGCTTTGTTTCATCAACAATTTCTGGCTCAGGTACTATGACTGATCCGAGCGCCGACGGGGCAGGAGGGGTTGTTTGAACAGGCTCAACAGGCGGTACTGGCTTAGAAGGTGCTGCGGGTTTAGGTGATGGCTTTTTCGGTTTTGGCTGCGTTGCCTGAACTGACGGTGTAACATAACGCTCCTGCACAAAAGATTCGATATGCTCTAAGTGGCGAGCATACTGTTCGCGCGAGTGAGCTACAATCGCACCCAATTGGTCGTCTTCGCTCCGTGGCGGTAAGTTTAGCGAGGTGCCGGAAAAAGCCTGAACTTTTTCGCCGCCAATGGTCAAACTGATCACAAAATTTCGGTTATGCATATGTACCAGGTCATGCTCTTCAAACTTTGGCTCAAAATAACGCTGCATAACCCGCGCGTCATCGGCACCCATTCTAAACGCTACCGTAGATCCAACGTTACCAAAGACAGCATCACGAACTTCTTGGCTCATTTGGGCAATGTACTGGTTAGCCACCGTCAAGCAGAGGCCGTATTTGCGAGCCTCGCTTAAAATAGTGGCGAATGAATCTGTGGCAAAGTTTTGAAACTCGTCAACATAGAGATAAAATGGCGTGCGCTCACTAGCATCAATATCGGCACGTGACATCGCTGCCATTTGTATTTTGGTAACCAGTAGGGCACCGAGCAGGGCAGCGTTGTCTTCACCAATTAAACCTCGAGACAGGTTAACAATTAGTACCTTCTTTTCATCCATTATTTTACGGATATTAAAGCTGCTTTTTGGCTGACCAATAATGTTACGAACGGTTGGGTTGGCGGTAAAAGCACCGACCTTGTTGAGCACTGGCGCAACCGCCTCGGCGGCAAACTTGTCGTTCCAACTGGCAAACTCTACCAACCAGAAATTCTTTACAACCGGGTCTTGTACGTACGACAGCACTTCATTACGAAACTTTTTATCGGTTAACACGCGAGTGATATCAAGCATGGTGGATTCAGGATAATCCAGCAGAGCGAGCAGGGTATAGCGTAAGATGTATTCCAAACGCGGTCCCCACGACTCAAACATACGCTTTAAGACACCAATCAGCTCGGAGGTAGTGTGCGTTTTTAGCTTGTCGTCATAGACTTCCATTGGGTTAAAGGCAATCGGAAACTCAGTATCAGCCGGGTTAAAATAAACGACATCTTTTGCACGAGAAGCCGGCATGCGCCGTAAGACATTAATGGCATAATCACCATGCGGGTCAATCACCGCAAAGCCAAACGGACTATGAATATCTGAGATAGTCAATAATTCGAGTAAGCCCGATTTACCCACACCAGTTTGACCAATAATGTACAGATGGCGCCCACGATCTGTTCGCGGCAAGCCAAAGGCTGTATTGCCACCACGGAAGTTCGTAACACCAATAGGGCTGACCGTCGATGGATCGTAGCCATCAGCAGCAACAATCGGAAGATTTGCAGGTGGCTCTGCAGTGCGCGCAGACGCCCATTGAATAAACGGTGTTTCTACATTGGTATGTGGCAAATGGTACACGCTGGCAACCTCTTCAATGTTGCAAACAAAGCCAGTACCGCTAAAGACGCGGTTAATAAGCGCTTCATCACCCGCATTGAATGTATGGTTCTTTTTAGCCGTAAAGCCGTTAAGATTTGTCGAGTTAAACTGCTTAAAGCTAGCTATAATGGCTTGTAGGCGCATATTAGCCTCAACCGGGCTGACATTACCTTCATATATGACACGGATTTTTGTTTCATACGCTAATTTTTGACTTTTTTCTTCTGCGGCTTTAATGCGCGCTTGCTCGACCGGGCTCAACTGTTTGGTGGTCGTGTTATCAGTACCGCTCATTAACGCTTTGGCAAGCCCGCCAAAGCTAGTGCCGTTCTGAATCTGGGCAGCGTACTTTTGCGCTTTTGTATACCAGCTGTTGTAAGCAGGACGAATTAAAAACTGTATAACGGCACGCTCATTTTCTTCAAGCTTTGCCAGCGAAGCGGTAATAGCTGCCAGCGGATCAACCTCAAAACTTGGAAACGTTTTAATCGGCAAAACATCATTGGCCTGCAAGACAACATCAGCATACAGGTGCGTTTGGTACTCGTTGCCGTGTAACATGTAGTCTTCAACCTCGGCAATCTGCACCGAAGGATACTGAGCATATACCTGTTCTTCGATATATGAAACTAGATACTCGGGTACCCAAATATAAAAGCCAGTCTGCTTGTGTAAAGCGGCAATTTCAAAGCTTAGGTGCTCTCGGCCAGTTTTCGAAAAAATGCTTTTGCGTTCTTTCAAAAGTAAACCGTGAATACTGGCAAACATTTGTTCAGCCGCCAGTTCTTTTTTGTCATTTGTGCGAGGAACGCGCAGTAGCAACAGTTTTGATTGGACAGAACGAGAAGTTTGTGTCATTTGATATATTATACTATTTATTCAGCTTATTTGCAATCATGAGCGGCTTGGTGTTTCTTTGCTATAATAACGACTATGCAAAACGATATAAAGCCTCCCGGAGACAGGCTATCTGACTTTAATGCTAATCAAAATACTCCAGCTGAACCTAAAGCCAATGACGCACTTACCAATAAGCTACCACAAAAGCCAAAAAGTAAACGGTTTCGTGTTCACTTGTCTCGTAAGCAGCAATTAATTGCAACTGGTTTAGCATTATTTCTGGTTATAGCAGGTATTACCGTTGCGATTATTCTCAACAACCGAGAATCTGCCCCCAAGCAAGAGCAGGCTAAGGTTGAACCGCCGCCAGAGCCACCTAAAACGACTGAGCCATCTCGACTGACCGGTCTAGAAGTACCGTTTGAAGTCAATAAGCGCACCGTAACCGGTGTCATGATAGAGAACAGTCCAGAAGCTCGGCCGCAATCAGGACTAAGAGATGCCGGTGTAGTTTATGAAGCAGTCGCCGAGGGTGGTATCACTCGCTTTTTAGCTCTGTTTCAAGATAGCATGCCCGAATATGTAGGACCGGTCCGTAGCGTACGGCCATATTATCTTGACTTCTTGGGTCCATACAACGCCGCAATCGCACATGTCGGTGGCAGTGGCCAAGCCCTTAATGAGATTAAGGCTGAGGGCATAAAAGACCTCGATCAATTTGCAAACGCTGGTGCATATTGGCGCGAGAGCAGTCGCTATGCACCTCATAATATGTACACTAATATTGCCAAGCTAAAAGAACTCGAGTCACAAAAGGGTTGGGCAGCAGCCGAGTATCAAGGCCTTGAAAGAGGCGAGGCAGATAAAGCTGCTGCTACGCCAACTGCCAGCATTGTCAACATCCGGATGTCTCGTGCTTTGTATAATGTGTCGTTTGAGTATGATGCTGTAAACAATTTGTACAAGCGCAACCTAGCCGGCCAGTCACACCTCGATGCTAAATCTGGCGCTCAAATAACACCCAAAGTTGTTGTTGTGCCGGTTATCCCTCGTAGCCAAAACGGTATTTATTCGGTTTACGCCATTAACGGCAGCGGTAAAGTGTATGTTTTTCAAAATGGCACCGTCACTGAAGGCACATGGGAGAAAGCTAACCGCAACAGCCAGTTTAAATTTAAAACCGCCGACGGGCAAACACTTAAACTTATCCCGGGTCAAACCTGGCTTACGATTGCCGCAGCTGCCACCGACGTAACGGTTACGCCATAATTTGCGTACGCCTGATATAATAGGCTTAGCAGTGTGAGTACTTTTGGCCAACCAAATTTCTACTTACAAGCTTCTTGATTGATACCTAAACATAACCGTCGTGATGATGGGGCCTTCCCAGAGCGACACTTTCTGTCAACCTATCACTTATCTTTAGGAGTTTTTGTTATGGATCAAGAAGGCGTAGTAGAGCATACAGGCTTTCCAAACCCCGCCACAGACAGCAGGCTTGCCAGCCTCGACATTAGAAGTCTCTTAATTAAACATCCGGCCAGCACCTTTTTTATGATAATTGACGGTCACGGCTGGGAACGATATGGCATTTTTCATGGCGACATCGCAATCATTGACCGCTCACTCTCTCCCCGTAGCGGCGATATGATCGTGTGGTGGGATGGGAGCGATTTTACTATCAATCGATTATCTGCTGACCGTTTTACTCAACCCATCTGGGGCGTTATTACTAATATAGTACACCGGTACCGTCCATGAAAAAGCCAGTATATGCCCTTGTTGACTGTAATAACTTTTTTGTTAGCTGCTTGCGCGTCTTTGAGCCAAACCTAGAAGGCAAGCCTGTGGTGGCGCTATCAAGCAACGATGGCTGTGTAGTAGCTCGTAGCAATGAAGCGAAAGCCTTGGGCATCCCAATGGGTGCACCTGCTTTTAAATGGCGGCAATTTTTTAAGGATCACCACGTCGTTCAGTTTAGTGGCAACTTTGAGCTATATGGCGATATGTCACGACGCATCACCAGTCTGCTTACGAGCATTACGCCTCATATTGAGATTTATTCAGTAGATGAATCTTTTTTGGACCTTAGCGAATTGCGCATATCTGACTATACAGTCTGGGGCAGAGAAGTTGCAGCGGCTATTTTACGCTGGACGGGCATTCCTGTGTCTATTGGCATTGCGCCAAGCAAAACACTCGCCAAGTTAGCTGCTGATCGCGCCAAGAAAACACCAGCATTAGCTAATGTACTTGACCTCATGAGCTGTAGCCAAGACGAACGCAACCACTACTTGGCGCATACACCCATTCAGGACGTATGGGGGGTCGGCTGGCGACTTGGACCACGATTGCGTGCCGAAGGTTTAGCAACGGCAGCAGATCTTGTCAAGATTCATCCTCAATTTGCTCAGCAGCTTATGGGCATCCAAGGTCGACAAATCGTCAGCGAACTCAATGGTACAAGCTGCTGGTCCTTAGAGCGTCGCATGAAGCCCCCAAAGAGTATCTCGGTTACCCGCACCTTTGGCGCAGACACCAATCAACTACATGTCGTAGAAGCGGCCCTGACCAGCTTCGCCACCAAAGCCGCCTATAAACTACGTCTCAGCAACCAGCTGACGCGCCGCATAGGCTTCTTTATGACCACCAATAAACATAAGCCAGGCTACAAAAGTGTATCGTCAGAAGTGGTCTTATCTATGCCTACTGCAGACAGTGGTCAGCTCATCGAAGCTGCAGTGACCATGATGGCGAGCCGCTTTAACGGGCAGGAGTTCTATCACCGTGCGGGCGTATGGCTTCGTGATTTTACGCCAGATGAAACCATCCAGACAGACTTTTTTGGTTACGTAAACATTCCGAAACATCGCCAATCAACAAAACGCATGATAGCGCTAGACAAACTCAATCGTCGCTATGGCAAGCACACCGTTTACTTTGCAAGCGAAGATCTTGGCAACGCTTGGCAACCCAAAAGTGGCATAAAAACGCCTCGCTACACCACACGCTGGAATGAATTACCCAAAATAAAAATCACCCCTAAAGGTGATATTCAAAAATGGTGACCTCAAGGGGAATCGAACCCCTATTGCCAGGATGAGAACCTGGTGTCCT
>CAYRRR010000016.1:0-12801 GCA_964426755.1 uncultured Candidatus Saccharibacteria bacterium
AATGAGATAATCAATTAGCACTCTTGACGTCCGAGTGCTAATTTCGCTATACTGGTAATAGCGTATATTTACGCGATAATAATAAACGAGGGTATTAGATTTATGCCACCGAATTCATCAGAATTTCAAGAATTTTTAAATCACTTAACCGAAAACGCATTACAAAGTTTGCGTCATGCTGACGGCATCGCTCGCGCTGCCGGCAGCCCTTATGTGGGCACAGAACATCTATTGCTGGGTGTTTTAGCACAAGAATCGTCTATGGGCGCAAAGCTGCTGCAAGATGCAGGCGTAACTTTGGATCGTGCACGGTTAGCACTTAATCTTACACCCAAAACGTTAGTAATTAACATGGGTGCAAAAGGTTTAAGTGAAACTGCGAAATTAACACTTAAAATGGCCTATGATATTGCTCAGGATTATAATCAAGACTTTTGCGGCACAGAACATCTTCTGTACAGTATACTGAGCCAAAAAAATGCTCGCGCTACGGTACTGTTGCGCGATATGAAAATTAATGTTGATGGACTTATGAATGAGCTTGAGCAATTTCTTAACCGTCAGCAATACTCTGATGACTCTAATGGAGGGCCCAACTCAACACGTAAAAAGCAACGTCGAAAAACAGCTCTTGATTTCTTTGGAACAGATCTAACTCAATCGGCAAAAGAAGGCAACCTTGACCCAGTAGTCGGCCGAGAAACACAAATTAGACGAGTTATTACTATCTTGAATCGCCGCACTAAAAATAATCCTGTCTTAATTGGTGAGCCTGGTGTTGGCAAAACGGCAATTGTGGAAGGGCTAGCGCAACGCATCGTTAGCGAGGATGTGCCTGATAGTTTGTTAGACAAGCGAATTATTATGCTCGACTTAACAGCGATGATTGCAGGTACTAAATATCGTGGAGAATTTGAAGAGCGCTTAAAGAAAGTTATGACTGAGCTAGAGAACGATACAAAAACTATTATCTTTATTGATGAGCTTCACCTCATTGTCGGTGCCGGCGCAGCTGAAGGTGCACTTGATGCCGGCAACATTTTAAAACCCGCTTTAGCACGAGGAAAAATACAGGTCATAGGCGCTACAACAACTGCAGAATACACCAAACATATTGAAAAAGATAGCGCGCTTGAACGCCGTTTCCAGCCTATACAGGTTCCCCAAACGAACCCTACGGAAACAATCGCAATTATGAAGGGTCTACGGAAGCATTACGAAGCCTACCATGGCGTGAGCGTTTCTGATGAAGTTTTAGAAGACATTGTGGGATTGGCCGATCGCTATATTAACGATCGCTATATGCCCGATAAGGCAATTGATTTGCTAGACGAAACTGCGGCACACCTACGCATAGATAAAGGACGCACTCCTCCTGAAGTACGTAAGTTGAAAAACGAACTTAAACTTATTAATACACGCATTGAAGATGCAGTTGATAGTGAAGATTACGAGAAAGCTGCTCAGTATAAACAGCGTGCCAGCCAAATTCATGCAGATTTGAAAAAAATTCAAACGTCCGACAAAGATACGAAGAAAATTGTTATGACGAGTGATGATGTAGCAGAAATTGTGGCTCGTACTACTGGGGTGCCAGTACAAAAAGTTATCCGGTCAGAAGCCAAGTATTTGCTGAGCTTAGAAAAAAATCTGGGTAAGTATATTATTGGGCAAGACGAAGCAGTCCATGCTGTAGCGCGAGCAGTCCGACGAAATCGTTCCGGTGTCAGTAGCGGCAAACGACCAATCGGTTCGTTTATTTTTCTTGGCCCGACTGGTGTTGGTAAAACTGAGTTGGCCAGAGTACTTGCGCGTGAATTTTTTGGTTCCGATGAAGCACTTGTCAAAATAGATATGAGTGAATTTGGTGAACATCATAATGTCGCGCGACTAGTTGGTGCACCGGCTGGCTATGTGGGTTATGATGACGGCGGACAGCTCACTGATAAAATTCGTCGCCAACCGTACAGCGTCGTCTTATTTGATGAAATTGAAAAAGCCCACCCAGAAGTATTCAATATGATGCTCCAAATCCTTGAAGACGGAACACTCACGGATGCTAAGGGTCGCAAGATAGATTTTACTAATACGATTGTAATTATGACGAGCAACATTGGCGCTGAGCGTCTTCAAAAAGAGGTGAGCTTAGGCTTTAGTGTGGTTGATAAAGAAGATCTAAATGACCTTAACAAACTTCATGATGTCAATAAAGATAAGGTGCTGGATCAGCTTAAGAAAATGATGCGGCCCGAGCTCTTAAACCGCATTGATCAAATTATTGTATTCCGCGCTTTAACCAAGCAAAATATCTTGAAAATTCTTGACTTACAAGTAGATGAGCTTAAGCAGCGTCTTGCTAAACAAGGCGTGAGCATTAAGTTAACGCCCGCTGCTAAAAACTACCTATTGACTCATGGCTATGATGCGTTAAATGGGGTCAGACCAATGAGGCGTCTGCTTCAAGATACGCTTGAGGATCATATTGCTGTCGAATTGATTAATGGAGGTTACGACAAGGGCACTATCATTGAAGTCGGCACAAAAAATAAAGACTTAGCGTATAGCGTTAGTAACGAATAGTACGAATAAAGCTAATAAGGGTATAATGAATACCATGAAAATTGCTAAAAGACTATTCGGCGTTGTCATCATGACTGTGCTGCTTTCTGGTCTATTCGTCGTATGGTTTCAGCGTCAAAATTTGTATGATTGGTATCAACTGCGTGGCTATGAACCGCCGGTAGCAGTTAGACAATTAGCAGATAAAACGACCATGACGGATTATGGCCGGAGGTTATTCTATGTTAACCAACCGGTTATTGCTGATCAGCGTGAGTTTAATGAAAAATGCCAGCTTGAAGCCAGTATTGTTTTAGGGTGCTATATTCCCCAGGATGGTATCTATTTATACAATATCAATGAACCTCGCTTGCAGGGTATTATGGAGGTCACGGCAGCTCATGAAATGCTTCACGTGGCTTATGATAGATTAGACAACAAAGAACGTGAACGGATCGACGCATTAACATCGCAGGCATTTCAAAGCGTTGCAAGCGAGCGCGTACGAAATAATATCGAAAACTATAAGCGCCAAAATCAAAGTGTTGTACCTAATGAACTTCATTCCATCCTAGCTACAGAGGTGCGTGAACTGCCAGAGGGCCTTGAATCGTACTATAGGCAGTATTTTAATAACCGACAGACAGTAGTTAACTTCTCAGAACAATACGAGTCAGAATTTGAGACGCGAAAATCACAAGTTCAAGCCTATGACGATCAACTTGCTGCGCTGAAACTAGAAATAGATGGAAAAAAGGCAGAACTTGCAATCCAAATGAAGAATTTGCAAGCAGAAAAAAGTCGCCTTGAATCATTATTATCTGCTGGCAGGGTAGAGGAGTATAATGCTGCCGTGCCTGACTTTAATGCCCAAATAGCTGAGCATAACAATTTAGTACGACAAACGGACCAGCTTATCACTCGCTTTAATGAGGTTGTGCACGTTCGCAACAGTATTGCGGTTGAAGTTCAAGATCTTGCAGAAGCCATTGATAGCCGCCCGCAATCGTTTTAGACTGTAGCTATGGCAAAGCGGAGTAAACGGTACATATGCAGTAATTGCGGCGCAGAGTCGCCTTCATGGTCAGGGCGGTGTCACGTCTGTGGCGAGTGGAATACGCTTGAAGAAGAAATCATTGAAGACTTTAATAAAAAATCATCTTCAGGTATGTCACTTGATCTTCGGCCGATTACAGAATTGCAAAGTCAAAAAGAAGAACGTATTACCGTAAGTTTTGGTGAACTTAATCGAATATTGGGCGGAGGCTTGGTTAAGGGTTCAGTTATGCTTATTGCTGGCGAGCCAGGCATCGGCAAAAGCACGTTGTTAATGCAGGTAGCGGCTGCGGTCGCGAAAACAAGTAAACAGGTTATGTACGTAAGCGGCGAAGAGTCAGCGTATCAAGTTGGGCTTCGAGCCAAACGCTTGGGAGTCAAAGAATCCAATCTATCTCTTGCAGCCAGCGCTATAGCAGATGATATTGCTGCCACAATTGTTGATGCAAAATACGATTTAGCTATTGTCGATTCAATTCAAACACTACAATGCAAAAATGTCTCTAGTTCACCGGGAAGCGTTAGTCAGATTACAAGCAGTACTCACTTATTAATGTCAGCAGCAAAGCAATCGGGCACATGCTTAATTATTGTTGGTCATGTTACAAAAGAAGGGAATATTGCCGGTCCAAAGTTACTCGAGCATATTGTTGATGGTGTTTTTCAGCTAGAAGGCGACAGATACGGTGGGTTTAAAGTTTTGCGAAGTGTAAAAAACCGCTTTGGTTCAACTAACGAGTCAGCGTTATTTGAGATGAAGGATAACGGTTTAGTGCCGCTTGATAATCCGTCAAAAGCTCTATTAGCAGAACGACAGGCAGTTGATGGTTCTATAGTGTTAGCAACAGTTGAGGGCTCTCGACCCTTGCTGGTTGAAGTACAAGCGCTCGTTAATCGCAGCGTGTTTGGCTACCCAAAGCGCACAGCAAGCGGTATTGATAGCAATCGTTTAAATGTGCTAATCGCCATGCTTGAACGGCGCACAAAGCTTCAGCTTGCCGATAAAGATATTTACATTAATATTGTTGGTGGAATACGGGCACAAGAACCAGCCGCAGATTTAGCGGTGTGTATGGCAATTGGTTCTGCAGCTAAAGGTTTGCAATTAAAGGGTAATGCCGTTGTATTTGGCGAAGTCGGCTTGTCGGGTGAAGTGCGACATGTACCCATGGTTGACAAGCGTATAGCAGAAGCAAAAAAATTAGGTTTTACGCTTGCGATTGGGCCAAAATCTACAGAAAAAAATTCAATACTTCATTCGGTCAAAGATGTACGAACAGCTTTAAATAATTTTCTTGAAGGCTAATTCTTAACCTTAATTGAGTCAGATTTGCCCGAACTGTCAGTGGCAATGATGGTGTCTCCGACATTGACTGCATTTGTATTTGACGTACAACCTGATCCAGATACGCTACACGGTATAACCGTATTGCCTTTTCTAATCGTCACGTTGCCGGTTGCGCCTGTCCATACCACGGTTAGTGTCCCGCCACTCTTCGTGGCGCTGATTAAAGAAATGTCTGAATTCCTCCCGATAGTATCGCTATCAGAAGCGTCATATAAAACGCTATCGACAACAGTGGCTGTTATGGTGGTTGAACCTGAAGGTTTATAGTTTTGGTAAACGATAGAGCCAGGACTGCTTATCTCATATGATCCACCTGGTAAGGTTTGTCCATTAACACTAAATGTAACATTGCCCTTGAACCGATCGCTCGATAACGGATGAGTACCCTGATTTACCGTAGCGATAAGATTATAGCCGTCACCACTTTGTTGAACACTCAGAGTAATACCTGGTTTAGCGTCTTCACATCTATGCACATCATCCTTTTCTGTTGTCGCGTTGCCGCCACCGCCGTTACCAACAAATGTATCGCTTGAAAAAGCATCAGCTTGGGCGTCAGTAGTTTCTTTACGAGCACGTGGCGGTGTACAATCGGTAGCTAATTTATTAGATACAATATCGATTGTTTGTTTAACGTTGGAAGAGCGACGATTATTCTTGTACCAAGAAGGGAAGAGATCTTGGGCAGGGCTTGGTACAACTGCACCGCCACCAACTGCAGTTCTAACGACATAAGCTTGACTGGTTTGGAGTCCATTTGGTTTTTTGCGTTCTTCGGGCTGAAGGTTATCGTGAACTGCATCCATCCAGCCTTTCCAGATTGGTCGTGTCATGTTTTCCATGAAGCCGGTCATTTCTTTTTGTCTGGTATGATAACCTACCCAAACACCGGCTGAATAATGCGTAGAATAACCCATTAACCAACCATCTTTTGTGTCGTTCGTAGTACCCGTTTTTAGTGAGTATTTATGACCTTTGTAATCGTGTGCTTTTCGTGAAAAGTAACTTGCTTTTGGATCTGATAAAATATCAGAAATTATATAAGCGGTTTCTGGACGTACTCCTTGTTCGCCTTTTGGTTGCTTCCATTCGTCAACCACCTTATTATTGGCGTCTTCAATTTTGAGAATATAGGTTTGTGGTATGTTTAAGCCATTACGTGAAAGCGAAGCATATGCGTGAACATGCTCATCCATTCGTAAGTAGGCGCCATCACCGATAGCTGATGAAGCGTAGCATTGTTGTTCTTGAGTAAGTGATTCATCAAGAAAGCACTTGTAGCCGCTTTTTAAGCCTAGCTTTTCAGCTGTTTCAATGGTTTTATCAACACCTGCAATCAGCATAGCTTTTACAGCTGGAACGTTGCGAGAGCCGCCTAATGAATATCGCAGTGTCAATGGCCCAGGATAGCGGAAGTCATAATCCCATAAACAGTTGCCTCCTTGCTGGGGGCGTTGTTTATTGGTACATGGATAGCCCTCAATTGGCCCTTGAGTATCGTAGAGAACTGAGCCGGCGCCTGAGTTTGTTGTGTTTTCAATCAGGGCTGCATAATCATAAGGCTTAAAGCTTGAGCCCGGCGGCAAACGTAACCGTGCATAATTATTTTGACCAAAATCTTCGTTAGAAAAGTCAGTTCCGCCGACGAGCGCAACAATTTGTCCAGTTTTAACGTCCTCTGCAACAAACGCCGCAACATCACCACCTTGGCGCCTTATCTGAGCCATACCTTTCTGAACCTGCTCCTCGGCAGTTTTTTGCATATTGAGATCAAGCGTAGTAGTAACCTTCCAGCCACTTCGTTGTACTGCGTCTTGACCGCGCGTATCTTCTAATTGCTCTTTAGCAGCCAATACAAACCAAGGAGCCTGTATGCCGTCATACTTTGGCTTGCGAGGCTTAATTTTGGCAAGTGTATCAGTCTGTTTGGCGGCATTGCGCTCTTCGCTTGAAATCATGCCTTGCTGAGCCATAAGGTCTAATATGTAATGTTGACGACCGATGAAAGCTTCACGATCAAAATCATTACTATAAGGAGAGTAGTAGCTCGGCGACTTAGGAATGGCTGCAAACATTGCAGCCTCATCGAGAGTGAGATCTTTAGCTGATTTTTCAAAGTAATTTTGTGCAGCGGCCTCTACGCCGTACTCTATACCGCCATAGGGTGCAGTATTTAAGTAGCCGGCTAGTATTTCATCCTTTGAATAGGTTCGTTCTAATTCTACAGCCAAAATAAGTTCTTTGATTTTACGTGTATACGTGCGGTCTTTAGTCCAGTCTTGAGATAATTTCACTAACTGCTGTGTGATGGTTGATCCGCCTTGTTGCCCACCAGAGCGGCCAAAAGCATTGTTAAAGCCTGCCCGCATAATGCCCCGAACATCAAAACCACCATGTTTAAAGAAATCTTTATCTTCAATTGCAACAGTTGCATCTTTCATGTGCTGGTTTATTACGTCACCTTTAATAGGTATACGTTTAACCGCATCATAGTCTTCAAATAAGAGCGTTTGTCCTGTTCGGTCATAGTAGCGAATGCTGCCACCTATATTATTACCCGATATGTCTCGCAAGTTTGGCAAATCTTTTCTGAAAAAGGCAAATAGTCCGACTAAAATAAGAAAACAGCCAATCAAACCGATGCCAGTGATTTTAAGCGCCATAATGCCGCCTTCGCGACTAAACCAATATTGCGCCATACGTTGAGGGTGTAGACGATAGAAAAATCGCTTAACGCGAGATTTGGGCATACCGCTTAAGCGCTCAGCTTTGCGAAGCGCCTTAGTATCTTTGAGACCCTTCATTCTTTCAGATAAACTTCGATTAAGTTTAACTGACTTACCGCTTCGTGTTGTAAATACGTTCTTACTTACGCGACTGCGGCGCTTTGAGGTGTTCATCTCTTTTGCTGCTCCATTATTACTATAGTATTATAGCAAAAATAAGCATTACGCATACAAAAATAATTGTGCTTAGCCAATGTGAGATAGTATGAATTTAAGATTATTTCTGGCATTATATGACTATGACATTATCCGAAGAGTTAGCCTGGCGCGGTTTTGTGAATCAGACTACGTTTAAAAATATACAAGAACTCGATAATCAAAAAAGAACATTTTACTGGGGTGTTGATCCAAGTGCCTCATCAATGACCATTGGTCACTTAGCTGCAGCGATGATGGTCAAAGTATTTATAAAGCATGGCTATAAACCGATTCTATTGGTAGGAGGTGCTACGGGTTTAATTGGTGATCCAGATGGAAAAACACAAGAAAGAACCCTAAAGTCTCGCGAAGAGATTAATAAGAACAAGCATTCAATTATTAACCAATATCAGAATATATTCGCAGAGCATGCTATTGAGATTGTTGATAATTATGATTGGTTCAAAACTATTGGTTATCTTGATTTTTTGCGCGATATTGGCAAGCATGTTCCGATGCGCATGATGTTGGGGCGCGAATTTGTTCAAGCTCGGTTGAATAAAGACGGTGCTGGCATAAGTTATGCCGAATTTAGTTATTCACTCATTCAAGGTTATGACTTTTTGCATCTCTTCTTAAATCACAATGTTACGATGCAGTTAGCTGGCGCCGATCAATGGGGCAACAGCATAGCTGGCGTAGATCTTATTAGGCGAAAAACGGGTAAAGAAGCTCATGTGTGGACGTTCCCCCTCATTATTAATAAAGAGACAGGAGTAAAATTTGGTAAAACAGAATCTGGTGCTGTCTGGCTTGATGCCACGCTGACCTCGCCGTATCAATTCTATCAATTTTGGCTAAATACTAGCGATGAAGAGGTAGAAGATTATCTAAAAATCTACACAGAAATTGATAAAGCAGATTACGATATGCTTATGCATGAGTTTAAGAATGATAAAGCAAGCAGAAAAGCGCAACGAAGACTGGCCTATGAAATAACACGCATTATACATGGTTCAGAAGTTGCAAAAACAGTAGTTCGAGTTACTGACGCTTTGTTCGGTGAAAAATCATATCGTGAACTTACAGACACTGATTTACATTTCTTAACCAAAGAATTGCCGTTAGTTCATGCAACGCAGGGTGTCGATGTAGTATCTTTACTGGTAAGCACCGGTCTTGCAAAGTCGAACAGTGAGGCTCGAAGATTTATAGAACAAGGCGGTGTTTATCTAAACGGTATGACGATTGCCGCAGATAGGCGATTGGAAGACTCCGACGCACTGCCTGGTAATTTTATTATTTTGCGTCGTGGTAAAAATAGTAACGCTATTATCCAACTTGACGCCTAAAACCTGATATACTAGCTCGGTATGACAAAACAAAACAGTAAAACAACCAGATCAACCAAGAAGAAAGTCGCTAATCAATACGATAACGACAACTATAATTATTTAGAATACTGGCAAGGCAGAGACTATGAGCATGCCGCCGAAGAAATCGCCATTCGTCGTCTTTTGCAAGGAAAGCACTTCAACGAGGCGGTAGATATTGGTGGTGGCTATGGCAGGCTATGTTTGTTGCTGCAACAGTACGCAGACAAAGTTACGCTTGCTGAACCAAGTAAGCAGCAGCTCGATATTGCAAAAAAATTCTTGAAAAATCATCCTGAAATTGAACAAAAACAAATGCAAGCGGATGATTTGAAGTTTAAAGACGGCTCGAAAGATCTTATTACAATGATTCGTGTCATGCATCATTTACCTGATCCTACGGTTGAATTTTCTGAATTAGCTCGAGTGTTGCATAAAGATGGAATTTTGATTCTCGAAATGGCTAATTATGCGCATGGCCGAAACCGCCTGAAACATGCAATTAAACTACAGAAGATGCCGCTAGATCCAGTAGATATTCGCAGCGAAAAAAACCGTCGAAAAGAAGAAATACCTTTTGTTAATCATAATCCTCGGACGGTTGTAAAGCAGCTCGCGCATGCCGGCTTGAAGGTTGATAGGGTTTTGTCAGTATCAAATCTACGTTCACCTGCACTTAAGAAGATAATGCCGAGCAGTATGATGTTGTCGCTTGAAACATTCTTACAGCTCGCGTTAGCTAAAACATATTTTGGACCAAGTGTTTTCTTTCTGGTCAAAAAAGCTTCTTAAGTATCCTATACTAAAGAAGTACTATGTATGACATACAGAGCTCGGTTGAAACTATTAAGGGTGTCGGTGCCGTAATAGCCAAGAAATACAAAAAACTTGGTGTTAAAAACATCGAGGATCTCTTATACCACTTCCCGAGACGTTATGATGACTATTCTAATATCAGGCCTATCTCACGACTAAAGCCCGGCAAAGTTAGTATTCATGCAAAGATCACTCACGTTAAGGGTATATACGTGCGTGGCGGTTTGCATATAACTGAAGCGATCGCGCAAGATGCGTCAGGAAGTGTTCGAGTGGTGTGGTTTAATCAACCCTACCGACAGCAAGCAATCAAAAAAAATACATTATATTTTATGTCTGGACAGTTTGATCTAAAGCGAGGTCGATTAGCTCTCACAAATCCAAGCATAGAGCTAGCGTCAAGCTTTCCGGTCAATACGGCTCGCATTGTTCCGATCTATCCCGAAACAAGTGGCCTTACTTCAATACAAATACGAAAAAACTTAAAAACCGTGTTCTCTGATGGATTTACGATTGACGAGTTTTTGCCCTTGTCTGTTATAAAGCATCAAAACTTACTTTTAAAAGACGCGGCACTTTTTAAAAAACATTTTCCGGATTCAGCTGCCGATATTACAAAGGCGAACGAACGATTAGGTTTCGAAGAATTATTTGAATTAATTCTTTCGGCTCTGTTTAGCCGCGCGGCGATTGAAAACTATACGTCAGTTAATATTCCTTTCGAAGAGCGTCTTGCTAAAGATTTCGTGAGACATCTGCCCTTTATGCTAACCGATGCACAGCGTAAAAGTATTTGGCAGATATACATGGATATGCAGAAAACTACACCAATGAATCGCTTATTAGAAGGAGATGTAGGGTCAGGTAAGACAGTAGTCGCAGCAATGGCCAGCGCCATGGTTATCCGTGCTGGTTATCAGGTTGCATTTATGGCACCGACTGAGATTTTAGCACGTCAGCACGCCGAGACTATGCATACTATCCTTAGGCCGCTAGGTTTTGAAAAACAAATCTCTTTACTTTTAGGAAGTACCCAACCGAAAGCTCGGACTGAAATATATGACAATATTCAATCAAAAAAAATAAGTTTGCTCATAGGAACCCATGCCTTATTTCATGAAAAGGTGTCTTTCCCAAAATTAGGTCTGGTTGTTATTGATGAACAGCATCGATTTGGCGTTGAACAGCGCAAGCATTTATTAGCTAAGGCAGGGTACATGCCTCATATGCTTAGTATGACAGCAACACCGATACCACGTAGCTTAGCGTTGACCGTTTTTGGTGAAGTAGATATCAGTCTTCTTGATCAAAAGCCTAAATCTCGACAGTCCGTGAAAACAGAACTTATTAATCCAACAGATAGACTCAAGGTGTATAAACATATTAAAAAAGAACTAGACCGAGGTCAGCAAATGTTCGTGGTATGTCCCTTAATTGAAGATAATGGCACAACAACAATGAAGTCAGCCAAAACCACCTATCAAGAATTAATAAAGAACGACTTTAAGCAATACCGCATTGGTCTGTTGCACGGAAAAATGCCGACAGATGAAAAGCAAAGACTCATGCAGGAGTTTATTGATCATAAGCTTGATATATTGGTTACAACAACCGTAATTGAGGTTGGAGTGGACGTACCAAATGCCAATATTATGATGATTGAGTCGCCCGAACGCTTTGGTTTGGCACAATTACACCAATTGCGAGGACGCATTGGTCGGGGTAGTGAGCAGGGTCATTGCTATCTTATGCTCCGAGACAGCACCGGTGTGTCTAAGCGACTCAATGCGATAAGTTCGACTGATGATGGCTTTAAACTGGCCGAACTGGACTTATCACTGCGCGGGGCGGGAGCACTGTATGGCGTTAATCAGCATGGCTTGCTCGACCTGCGGATCGCTAATTTTACTGACATACAATTAATTGCTCGAGCACGTCTGGCGGCAAAGCAGCTTATTCAGAACGACAAAAATTTGATACAATATCCTCATATAAAGAAACGAATTTTAGAACTGCAACACGTGGTTCACTTAAACTAATATGTATTCAGGCACAACTCTTACCCCCTTGTCTGGGCGCTTTATTGGAGCGCACCAGAAGCTTGATCGTGTCGCAAGACGCCATCTGGAGTATTTGTTACCGGAGCACTCCTCCTTTCCATCGACACGGCAAATATTACATTTTGAAGGCAAAAAAGGACCAGATGCGATTAAGCGTAAAAGTCCCTCAAAGGATGAACCTTGGCACTATTACAGCCCATTTGATGATGATGACTCGGCGCTCATAGATTTAATTCAAGACCATTATAATCAGCTGGTGAAGGAGCTCAAAAATGGCAACAAAGAACGAATTGCCTTCGAGGCAGCTTGGCTAGCGCATGCCATCGTCGACGGCTTGACTCCGGCTCACCACTACCCATACGAAGAAAAATTAAGCGAAATACGCGGGGAAGGTATTGAAACACGAACAAGCATTAAAAAAAAGGTTATTATCCACGGGGACACGCGCCGGGAGCAGTTAAAAAAGAACTGGAAAGTTTGGGGGCCAAAGGGGCTACTTACTACTCATGGCTTATTCGAGTTCGGAATAGCAACTTTAATTGCGCCGTTAAGCATGGCAAATGCGGTTCCAACTGATAAAGACGTCGCATTAGTTGAAAAAATTGGTCCGGTTGAAGTATTTAAGCGTGTTGCAAAAGAAATAGCTGTATTAGATATGTATGAGC
>CAYRRR010000017.1:0-2252 GCA_964426755.1 uncultured Candidatus Saccharibacteria bacterium
GGGTAACTATAGTTGCGAGATCTGCGCCATAACAGGATTGATTTATTTATCATCATGATATAATAAGCATATGCAGATTGGTGACACGTTTGGGACTCGTAAGTTGGCTAATGCTTTTCCTGGCTTAGTCGGCGCCTCATTAGGCAGTGTTCTAAAAATGTCTGTTAAGCCAATGGTGACAGGTAAATTAATCCGCCAATTAAAGGATCAAAGAACTGTAGATGATCTATTAAAAACAAGTGTAGAAAATGCAAAACTTGGCAACACGGGGGTCATTGTTCAAGTCGGAGCAAACGATGGACAGCATAGTGACCCATTACGGGATATACTAGCCAGCGGAAACGTCAAGGCGGTATTGGTGGAGCCTATGCCGATTGCCTTCGAAGCTCTCCACAAGCTATATGCCAAAAATAGCAATATTCGGCTTGTAAATAACGCCATTAGCGCCAAAGGTGGAAAGCTTGTTTTGTATACACCAGAAATCAAGGGCAAAGAGCTGCAGTCAACTCTTTGGGCAAATCCGTCCCGCGAACAGGCATTGCGCGAAGTAAAGCGTATCATGGGAAACAAAGTTTATAAAAACACAAAAATTAAAAAGATTTCTATTGAAGCGTTAACCGCCGCTGATCTTTGTAAGAAACAACGGCTAAAGCCAAAGGATATAAAAATTCTGGTGTGCGATACTGAAGGCCAAGATGCATCAATTATTGGCTCGTTTCTGGATGCGGACTGCAGACCCGACATTATTTTCTATGAAAAGCTTCATGTTAAGCCTCCAGCAATCCACAAACTTAACACAAGACTAGAGAAGCTTGGATATCGCTTGACACAGAGCAATAAAGACGTGTACGCGAGCAAAGCTTAACCTATGTGCAGCCCCATGCTGTCTAATTAAACCTTTTTTCTTTTTGTGTTTTTATGCATATTAAAAACAATGGAAAATCACCTGAAAGCAACGCAGGATTAATTTACCAAGCATATAACTTACAGGAGTTTTTTGTAAACTTTTTTGTAATTACTCCCCATGACTTTAGTAGAGTAATATTTTTCTACTTTAAGACGTGATTTTTGCTTGATTGTCACTAATTCATTACGTGACACTTCTAGCCTTTCAATATACCGGACAAAACCATCAACCGATCCTGGATCTACAATAAAACCGTCTTCTTCGTGATTTATAATATATGGGATGGCTCCGACACTCGAAGCAACTACCACCACCTTCATTGCCATAGCTTCTATTATCGTATTTGGAAACCCCTCCACTGAAGACGGCAATACAAATATGTCTGCTGCGGATAAATAATGAGCAATATTTGTTTGGTAGCCTAAATTTATTATTCGATTATCTTTTATTTTGGCAATGGCACGATTAACATTCTTACTCATCGGACCATCGCCGATTAGGTAAAACTTTGTTTTTGAATTATTTTTTATAGCTAATACTTTCTTTGCAACTTCGATGAATACATCAGGATTTTTTTCTTCAGACAGTCTCCCCACAAAAAACACAGCAATTTCGTCATTCTTTAACCCCAGATTTTTACGCTCTTTTGTACGATTGTATTTTTTGGGCTCAAATACATCCAGGTCTACCCCATTTGAAATCAGTACCACATCATTTTTATGACCTTTTTGAGGAAGCTCATGACTGTATTTTTTGTATACGATAGGTGATTCACTCGTATAAACATCGATCCAACGACTCGCGTCAATTGATTCCTTAAAGTGAATCTTCTCATTGAAAATAGTGACCACAACTTTGAGGCTGGGGTGGCGTTCTTTGAGCACTTCAAGTGATTCAAACATAAAGTTAGCATGAAATATATGCAAGATCTTTATGTTTCTGGTTGCTATATAGTTTGATAAGAACTCAACATTAAGTGAATCATGCTCGAATAGATTAGCAAGATGATAAACTTCGTCTGTGATTCCTTTAAACTTGTATTCCCACTCATTATTAGACTTAAGACCTGTCACGAAAGATACTCGGTATTCATTTTTTATTTCGCCGCACAACTTTAGTATATGAGCCTCGGCTCCCCCAAAAGTCATCCAAGGCATAGCAATCAAAATCCCCGGCTTTTCTTGTGCTCTTTTATATTGATTCTTCTGATTTAAGTTAATGAATGCTGATTCGGGCTCCAATAAATATTCTGTGCGATCAAATCTAAGCTTAAGTTTACTTGTGATTGTCTTGTAACGAGGATGTAAGTTTTTTATATCTTTTATAATCCGCTCGTGTTTTTTTC
>CAYRRR010000017.1:2262-3976 GCA_964426755.1 uncultured Candidatus Saccharibacteria bacterium
TTTTTCTGTCTTCAACAAATCGTGAGCTTACTGCTGTCCTGTAGTTAAACAATCTCTCTTTAAGACGAAAGGCAAAGTAACCATTTTCTGCCATATTTAGCCAGAATTCCCAATCTTCGTAACCAATATCTTCCTTATAGCCACCAATATCTTCCCAAATTGCGCGCCTAAACATAGATGCAGTAATAAGCATGTTGTTGTCCATTAATTCTTTCGGATTATAGTCTGCATAATCCCAGTCCTCGTTTATTTCTCCGAAAGCTTTTGTGTTTGTTGAGTAGAGCCCCAGCCACGGATGAGTCTCTAACGCAATGACGCCTTTCTCAACAAATGTTGATTCAAGCGTATCGTCAGCGTCAAGGCACACTATATACCTTACTCTAGCACCGGTTATACCAAGATTTCTGGCTGCCGCTGGGCTGCCGTTACCTATATTTTTTTTGAGGCGTACAATTTTAACATTGGGGTAGTTGATTATGTCCAGTGCTTTCGATTGATTAGCCTCAGAGCCGTCGTCAACAATAATATACTCAAAGTCTTGGAATGTTTGATTCAATACACTACTTAATGTCTCCATAATAGTGCTCGCACTGTTGTAGTAGGGAGTCACTATGCTAACAAGTGGGCCGCTGGAGGAATGAGGGGTGTTAACGATTATTTTTTGTTTATATAGAATTTTATTTCTCACTCGTTTAAGCGGTTGCTTTATTGGGTTTGGCATGTAATGTTTTACGAGCCACTTTGTTTTTCGCACAACTCTCAATATAAATCGTGCGGTACTTTTTAAAACAAGTATTAGTGAATTATGTCGCATAGCTCTTGTCATCAACCACTTGAACGTTAAGTTTCTTTTTTTGTGAGTCTTTGGACCTTATGTTTAATATTCTCAGCAAGACGTAACGAAGTATGATTTATGCTCTGGAACTTGTCTAGTTCGATTCTTGCACGCTCTAACTCTAACCTACACTTAATTAATTCTTGGGCCATTTCCTCCAACATTGCATCTCGTTCATTATGCTCAGCCCATGCCTGCTTAAGGTATGGCAGGTTATTCTCTTCGGTTAAAAGACCTGCTCTAATTAAACTGCCGAACCTGCCCCACATTGCTCGGTGTCTAGCATCTTTCAGTGCAAGCCGTATTTCAACATTGTGCTTCTTGGCAAGTTTTTCATAAAATTTATAAAGTATATCAACAAGCTCAATGTAGCCGACTGGTTTGCTATTGATAAGGTTTCCGACCAAGCGTCCTCCTAGTGTATTGCCCGTTGCACCATAGGGTTCATTGCGACGATAAAAATACAGGGGCTTTGAATAAAGAACAAGTCTCTTAGCACCCGAAATGACCTGGGGCGTCCAAAAATTATCTTCATAAGAGCGATAATTGCTTATCTTCCAGTCAACCGCCTCAACCAACCGTCTCTTGTAGAGCTTGCCCCATGCTGTCATGTAGTGACTATTCGAAAAGCTAGACTCGCCTAGTAGAGTATATTTTAATATAGTATCTTTACCGTGAAGAGTTTTGATTTTATAATCAGTATCCAGATCTGGCTCCGGAGCACCCCATTGATCTGAAAACTCACTAAAACTAAATATAACTGCTTCTGAATCCGTTTTTAACAACTGGTTGAGCGCATCTTCTATACAATACTCGCTTAATAAATCATCTGAATCTACGAATGTTACAAAACTGCCTGTCGATACCCTAAAACCATAG
>CAYRRR010000017.1:3986-8724 GCA_964426755.1 uncultured Candidatus Saccharibacteria bacterium
TTTTGTGTCCATTCGTCACATTTCTCTCCAGAACGATCCGTTGAGCCATCATTAACTAAAACTATTTCCAAATTGCTATATGTCTGCGCAACAATTGACCGTATGCAATCATCTATATATTTCTGAACATTATATGCAGGCACGATTACAGAAACCAAGTGTTTGTTTTTCATAACTATCGTTTACCCCTTCTTTTCAATACATGTTTAGATTCTCTCATTTTTTGTATAAGGGATGTCGCCAATGACACTATTGAGCCCCTCACGCCAAGACGGTATGAGTCGCTGCTTGATCGCAGGTCAACGACGAGCTTTTCCATATCTTCAATTCGTGCATGGAGGGAGCGTGCCTCCAGTACTCTCGAATAATGAATATCGGGGTCTATATGGCTCAAAATATCACGTAATTTAATTTTTATTTTTTTATTGCTTGTCTGTCTTTCCATATAGATATCTAGCATCTCATTATCTATGCGATCTAGAATGCGTTTTTTTAATTTCTTGTAGTTTCTTTTATGGCAGATGCTCAAAAGCTCCAATTGGGTACTCATATAGTTTTCAACCTTTTTATCATCATATGCTGAAAGCTCGCTACCACTCCCTTCAGTATGATTATAGACATAGACGGGTATATTTGTTGTGAAAAATTTGTCCATTTTCGATAGAGCCTTAACAAGAAAAACCGGATCTTCTCCTACATATGTATATTGGGGAAATTTTATTTTATTTTTTTTAATAAATTTGCTATCGAAAAAGAATCGGGTAAAGAAGTAGTCGTTTTGGAGCTCTAGAAAGGTCTGGTAGGTCATAGTACTTGAATTAACCTCAATATCATAATTGACCACCCTGCCCTCACTACTCTGTATAATTATGTTGCCCGCGATAGCCTTGGAACGCTTTTGTTTATAAATGCGTCCGATTTCTTTCAATGTTGTTGTTGACGGATAATGGTCGTCTGCATCCATAAAATGAAGTAATTTGCCTCGGGACTCTTGTATTCCACGATTTCTGGCAATACTCGGTCCTGAATTTTTTTGATTAAATATCTTAAACCGAGGATCTTTTTCTGCGTAACTATTAGCCACACTTAAACTTTCGTCAGTAGAGCCATCATTAACAATAATACATTCCCAATCTTCTTCAGTTTGAGTGATTATACTATCTAAACAGGCTGCTAAATATTTATCTTTGTTATAAAGGGGTATAACGATAGAGAAAAGAGGGTTATTGACCATTGTATCAATTATCTCATAAACCATTATCTGAGTGCGCCTAACAACCATTCGCCACCTTCTCGGCGCAACTCCTCTAACCTTTTATTAACACCGGTCCAGTCAATTGCCTCGAATCTCTTGATATCAAGATTGTTCTTCGTGCCCCTGTACAAAATTCTTTCTTCATTAATACCCAGTTGAATAAAAAGAGATTTGATTCTACTGACAGATTGAGCCGGATCGATATAAACCACAAAATCTTTGTTATGTAGTATAGAGAAAATTGTTCCATGAAATGAATCCGTTGCCACAAATTCTGAATCACGAAAACCCTTCAACCACCCCTCTATAGAATTATTTTTTGTCTTACCTACATAATATACAGAATAGCTACTTTTGAAATATTCCTTTGCTATTCTTCTTATAAACATCCTGACATCATTTTCATAGTGAAGAAAGTAAGCAAACACTCGTGGCTGTTTTTGATCCCTAATATTTTCCTGTCGCTCAATTATTTTTGAATAATCCTCCCTCGTTAAAAGCAGCGTGGGATCGGGAACACACTTAACATCTTTATTGACATTGCCCAGTATTTGCTCAACAAGCTTTACACCCTCCTGCTCGCGTACAGAAATTGCATTAAATCTTGCCAATAATGACCCGACGCTCGTAATGACTTCTTGATCATATCCTGCGGCCTCAAGCGTAGTGGGTCCAAAACTCGCCGCGTAAGCGATCTTGTTACTACGACGCCTTCCAAGAAATTCCAAAAAATAAGGCCTTCTTCCGTCTTGAAATAGTCGCCAAAAGTCTGCTCTCCAAACCTGATCAGAGCCAACAATATAATTTCTATAACCATATAGTAGTTGGGGTATATAGTGAACATCGTCTAGATGTCTTTTCACAAATCGCAAAACTTCGGATAGCGCTTCCTTGTTACTATCGTCGATTATAGTTGGTTCTAGTCGAAGAAAATCAAAGTCTAGACCTTTTTTCTTTAAGAATTGCTTTAACGCAAATCTTTGCAAGACGTTGCCATAATTTGTATTGTCTGTTAGTGAGATGATTAATCCATCCTTTTTTTTATTTTTTTGTGTTTGCAGAAACGACTTTATCCTTGTTTTTGGCCTAATCGCAGCCTTTACACTTTTAAGCCTAGTTCGTGGTCTTATGGCGTGCTTTATTGCACGCAAGATTAAGATGGCTGATGATTTTACCCCTGTATTCACCCTATCCTTTTCAGGTTTATCAACAATAGAAAACTCGTCACTTGCATCCTGGGCAGAGTCTTTAAGTTTATCTTGCAAAAGATCTATTTTATAGTCTTGTTGCAATTCAGTTATTTCCTGTATTAAGGATTCTGCAGGATATCGAAATGATTTACACACACTATTCACCGTTCTAAAGTGACCAGCCTCGATAAACATTATTAATTTTTCCTTATCTGGTATATCCAACATACCTCTTATGGTTTTTTCTTCAACTTCACTGAAGCATGTATTTAATGGACATGCGGCCAACCCTTTATACTCAAGTGCATATAAAAGCGACATGGCAAACAGTCCACCATCGATAAATCCTTGATTTCTTTGGGTTGCCCCTTCGAAATATGAATCATCAGCGACAATTAGCATCAAGACCGGGGGCGTTGGATAATCAAGCACACCCCCCTGCACCTTAAGTACCTCTGAGATAATTTCTTTATTTAAGATCAGTCTAACTTTTACGGCCTGTCGATTACACGCTGACGGTGATTTAGTGGCAATTCGTATCGCCCCCTTTATTATTTTCTTATCTACGGGTCTATCAGCAAACTCTCTAACCGAATAACGACCTTTGGCCAATTCTTCAAAATTTTTTGTTGCATTTTTTTTGAGATTAACTTTTATCTCGAGTGCGCCCCCTAGACCAGAACTATCTGATAGTACCTCAGGAATAATGTCCTCCAAGATTTTTGACACTTCGTATTCATATTCAGAGCCTTTATGCCTGACATAGAACTCTTTTAAGCAAGATAATGAATTGAGGTAACTTTGATGCTCCCTATTGTAGCCCTTTTTTAAATAAATCCTTATTGCATCTGCCAGTGATTCAATAACAGAAAATGCATGCCCCAACTCAAAACCACTATTGCTTAGCCCTTTCTCAATCACATGAGCAACAGTCATCATATATGCAAGTAATTGTTCTTCACTGGCATCATAAAGATCTGTTAAGCTGCTGTTACGATATCTTTCTTCGTCGTATCTATATAAAATACTAATTTCATCCACTATTAATGTTAACTCCATTCGCCCTGATCAAACAGAAGGGCATACTTACTTATACTACGAGATCGATAATCATCGCGCTTAAACATGAATATAGGGGACTCGTTTTGTGGAGTATAAAAAAGAAACTCATTGTCATTATTTCTTACAGTGGTATCAATCCTAATTGTAGAGTTATTAATATATGGCAGTCGGACCTTAAGAACCATAGAAAAATACACACCATTAGTTAGCGGGGAAACAGATCCAAAAATTGGAGCATTTCGATCTATATCATAAAAGCTAACCCCGACTTTAGTTGAAACTTTCTTTTTTACTTTGTATTTTACTCTAATCTCTATTTCTTCATCCTGATTGACCTGTCCTGGGCTTAATAATTCTATTTTGAAATTACTTATTAGAGCGTTTTCTTTCTGCTCCCACAGACCTGCGATTCTGCCTTGTAGGTTTTCCATACTATATTCATTCGCAATGTCTTCAGGATCTCCAATATTAACTATTTTTCCTTTACTGATAATCATTGCGCTACTGCAATACTTTCGTACTGCATCCATAGAGTGAGTTACAAGAATCACTGTTTTCTTTGCGCGTTTAAGGTCAGCGAAGTATTCGTAACATTTGCGCTGAAAAGCTTCGTCACCCACCGCCAAAACTTCATCTAGCACTAAGACGTCTGCCTTTGCGCGTATAGCAATAGAGAAAGCCAAACGCACCTGCATTCCGGAAGAGTAGTTTTTTAATTTTTGATCCATAAACTTTTCAAGCTCTGCAAACCCTACTATATCCTTATACATTTCATCTACTTCTTTAGTATTAAAACCAAGTAAAGCCCCGTTAAGGTAAACGTTTTCCCTGCCTGTTAGCTCTGGATTAAAGCCAACCCCCAACTCTATGAATGGAACAAGTTTGCCATTAATTTGAATTGCTCCCTTATCAGGAGAATAGATTCCCGCAAGCAACTTTAGTAATGTGCTCTTACCGCTCCCGTTACGGCCAACAATGCCAAAGAACTCGCCTTTTTTTATCTCAAAGGAGATATTTTTTAGAACTTGTTGTTTTTCATATGTACGCCTACCACGAAATACATTAACAAACAGGCTTTTTATTGATGCATGTTTCTCGTGAGGCAGCTTAAAAGCCTTACTTACATTACTTACTGATATTGCTATATCGTTCTCGTTCATATCTATAAATTCTCCGCGAACGTACCTGCTTGTCGCTTAAAATAAAGTAGACCCCCAACAAATATTAATAC
>CAYRRR010000017.1:8734-11949 GCA_964426755.1 uncultured Candidatus Saccharibacteria bacterium
TTACCAGGCTTATTAAACGAGCATTTCTTGTACCATATGCTGATGCCATAGTAATGGTATCGGGTGTTATGAGCAAATACCTTGCATCTTGGATTGCTTGCGCCATGGGGTTTAGTAGCAAAAGTTTTTGAATATCAGTATTGGTCACGACAGTTAGTGGGTATATTATGGGAGTCCCGTAAAAACCAGCTTGTAAAATCACCTCCCATATATAGCTCATGTCGCGATACTTAACGAAGGCTGCTGCCAAAAATAGTGAAAGTCCCAAGGCCAAAAAATATATCTCTATGAGAATAAAAGGAAACAGTATGGCATTTCGGGAGATGTCGACGCCTGTAATCAACATCAATACAAGAACAATAAGCAAATTAAGTCCGAGGTTTATCAATGCCGAGATGCTACTTGATATAACTATAATCCACCGAGGTATACGTATTTTACGAATCAGATCCCCTCGCGCCACGATAGACCCTAAGCTTTGGTTTGTCATCTCACTGAAAAAGCTCCATAAAACGATACCTAGTAAGAGATAAACCGGAAAGTTCGGTACGGCATCGCCCACCCTTAATCCCTTAGCGAACACTAAATAGAGTATTATGAATAGAAGTAAAGGTCGTAATAATGACCACGCGTAACCAAGAATTGACCCCTGATAGCGCAACTTGAAGTCTGTGACAACAAGCTGCTTGAGGAGTATGGTAGAGTAACGATATTTTTCCCGAAGTTTATTAAGCATATTACTCCTTCATATTTTACACTTATTTGCTCTTCTTGCCCATCGGGTCATACAATATCTATAATGCAAAAGCCTTTACCCCCTAAAGTAGTTCTGCTAATCCGAAACGCCTATACATACGACTTTGGTGGTGGCGAACGTTTTCCTGTTGTATTAGCAGAAGAGCTGAAAAAAAATGGCTTTTCGCCCATTGTAATAACACGATCTCCTAAACTACGTAGCTTTGCAAAAGAACGTAATATTGTAGTTAAAAAGGGCTGGTGGTGGCGATATCAAGATTTTAGCGGGATACGCACTGTGCTATTTCCGCTATATCTTCTCTGGCAACTGGTTTTGTTTTTTTGGTATATTACTCTGGTCATCCGTTTTCGCCCGCATGCCATACATCCTCAAAGTCGAGATGATTTTATTGCAGCAACACTTGCAGGTAGGCTTTGCGGCAAACGAGTAGTCTGGACCGACCATGCCGACCTTAAGTATATTTGGCAAAACCATTCAACTTGGTATAAAAACGTTGTTGGTAAATTAGTATATTTTGCCAGCAAGCATGCTGACCATATAACCCTCGTTAGCCATAATGAAAAACGCCTTATTGAACATGCTTTGCAGCAGCGCCTACCGAAGAAATACCAAGTTATACACAATGGAGTAAACGAGCATGCGATTAGTCCTATAAAGAGAGAGCCGGAAGACAAAACCTCTATTATCTTTGTCGCTACCTCACGCCTAGTTACCGCCAAGGGCATCGGAGAGCTGCTAGCTGCTTATAAGCGGTTGAGGGGAGTGAGTGATGCACGTCTCTGGATTCTTGGAGAGGGCCCAGAAGAAGAACGCTTTCAGCAGCTGTCAAAGTCAGTGCCGGGCATCTCGTTTCATGGTTTTCCAGCAAATGCGCTAGACTACGTCGCAGAAGCTGATGTTTTTGTCCATCCTAGCTATAACGAAGGATTTAGCCTGTCATTAGTAGAAGCAGCTATGCTTGGTAAGCCAATTATCGCCTGCAAGGTGGGCGGCAACCCAGAAATCGTTACGGACGGCTTAAATGGCAGTTTGGTGCCCATTCGTGATGTAGAAGCCCTATATTACGCAATGCTAGACTTAGCAAAGCACTCTCGCAAACGGAAACAGTACGGTAGTGCTTCACGAAAAATTTATCAGAGGGACTTTGTTCTTTCAGATATCGTAAAAGAAAGATTTATACCACTTTATGAAAAATAAACAGCGCTCAATCTTAATTGATGTTAACCCGCTTGTTAATGGTAAGAAGTCGGGGGTTGGACATTTTACCCAGCGATTTCTAGAGGCAGTCGCTCAAAACAACTCCTCGAGTATTGTAATCACTGCTTACTATTTTAATTTCCTGGGTCGTAAAAAGGATTTTATTTTACCAAAACTCCCAACTGTGACCTATAAAGAAATTCGGTTTTTTCCTTCTAAGCTGCTCGCAGTCTTTCACCGTCTAGGCTTACAGCTTCCTATTGAGCTATTTGTTGGCTTGAAGCACTTTGATTATATGATATTCCCCAACTTTGTAGCCTTGCCTAGCCTCCGTAAAACGCCTTTTGCCGTAATGGTTCACGACATGTCGTTCATTGACCACCCCAATTATTTAACATCTGGAAACCTCCGCTTTTTACGGCGCTTTGTGCCATTGTCTGTGAAGCGTGCTGCGCTCGTGGTTACTATCTCTGAGTTCACAAAACAACGTCTCGCTCATCATTATGGAAAGGCCGTAGCTGACAAAACCATGATTTTACCAATACCGTATGAGGCTCCAAAATATACAACAGAAAGGAAAATTAGTAAAGCGGTAGCGGAGATTATTACCAAGCCGTATGTATTATTTGTAGGTACAATTGAACCACGTAAAAACATTGAGAATCTTATTTATGGTTTTGCCGCTTTACCAAGTTCTATCAGAAAGAAATATCAATTAGTGCTGGCAGGTAGTATGGGGTGGAAGACCGAGAAAATTAAACAAGCCATTAGCGCAACAAAGCAAGATATTAATGTTGTGCTGACCGGTTATCTTGACGATCACGAACGCGACACCCTTTACCAGCATGCTACTTCTGTCTGCCTTGTTTCGCACTATGAAGGGTTTGGCATGCCGGTCCTCGAAGCGATGCACTATAAAAAACCGCTGGTACTGAGTGATATAGCGGTGTTTAGAGAAGTTGCGGGCGAGTATGCGCTTTACTGCGAAAAAGATAATCCTGCCGATATCGCGCGTGTCATTGAGACATCTCTAACACATAAGCCACAAGCCGTTAAGTTAGCTTATGATTGGGCCAAGAATGCTCGACGCTTTATAGATCGGTTAAATGCCTGAGGACAGCGCAAGTAGTTTATTTATTACCTGCTCGTTTTAGCTTATTAGCAACTGTTGGACTAATACTGTAAAGGCTAGCCAATCCCCACCACGTATAGGCAACTGTTTCATTAAACCAGATGTGAGCAAACAAGTTACTTACCGCCA
>CAYRRR010000018.1:0-10391 GCA_964426755.1 uncultured Candidatus Saccharibacteria bacterium
GTATAGGCAACTGTTTCATTAAACCAGATGTGAGCAAACAAGTTACTTACCGCCAAACCTGCAAAGCTTGCTATTACACTTAAAATGAGTAGGTTACGGGTATTTTTAAACCGTATCAGCAAGCGTTTTGCTACCATAAAAATAATCACCAGAAAGAGTAGCAGCCCCAACACTCCAGCTTCGCGGCCAACTTGTAAGTAATAATTTTCAGTAAAGATTACGCGTTGTTTTTCGTTTTTAATAGAAGAGAAGCCGGCTGATCCCGGACCATAGCCGGCAGGATTGTCTTTAATTGCCTGAATGGCATCGCGCCAAAATAGCAGCCGTAGTTCGTTAGGGTCTTCTAAAACCGTACTTTCATCGGCATGAAAAATAACGTTTTGGATGAAATACGTATTACGTGCGGCGTACAGCGTACCGGCCACCATTACTGCACTTATGGCTATAACACCTATAACTTTCTTGTGTTTTGCCAGCCACGATTTAACGCGCGACCGCGACAAAACAAAACCGGCCGCAAAAGTGACTGCCGCCACTATCGTACCAAGCCAGGCACTACGAGAAAACGTCAAAAACGTCGCCAGTAAGACAAGCCCGAGCGCACCGCTTATCATAAGCCTTCTGTGGTTATTTTTTGCCCTCGCCAGTAAACCGAAAAGAAGGCTCGTTATGATAAGCAAATATGAGCCAAGCGAGTTTGGGTCGCGCACCGTAGACATGATGCGCTCCAGGTCTGGCTTATCGTCAATATAAAAGGCCGGCAACACACCGTTTGCCTTAGAATAACCAAGCGCCGTAAAAAAACCATCAGGCAACACAAGATACTGAATAACACCAAACCCCGCCACAACAACACCAGCAAGTACCACGATTCGCAAAGCAATTCGTTGTAGGGTCTTGGGGTCGTATAACTGAACCAACATCAAGCCGTACACAAAAAACAACAAGAAGCGCAAATTATACACGACCCCTATAACCTCTGCTAGCAATTCGGGCTCGTTAAAAAAGGGGAGTATGACTGTTACCAAAGCATACGCCAAAATTACATACACGATTTTATGTACAAACAAAGCCCTAATACTTAACTTGTTAAGTATTACTATTAACGTTAGGAAAAACCCAATAACGAGCACGATATCCTTTAAAACTTTGAGCAGTTCAAAGGCGCCGACATGTACCCCTATCGCCGTAGAAATCAAAATATGAAACGGCATATAGGCTAATAGTCCATAAAATATATATAGTCCCGCCTGTTGGCATCGATCAATCAATTTCGTCTGCATATGGCTCTATTGTAAACTGTAACCATGCATATTGTCATTGATGCGCGTAATCGCCGCTCAAGCACCGGTCGATACACCGATAGATTATTAGAACACCTTCAAGCAATCGATCACAGCAACCGCTACACCATTTTATTATCAGTAGGCGATTCATGGCAGGGGAGTAATAAAAATTTTTCTGCCCTTCCCTGCGATTTCAAACAATTCTCATTCAATCCATTAGATCAAGTTCGTTTTGCATGGCTGCTTTACCGCCTTCGCCCTAACCTCGTCCACTTCACCATGACCCAAGCACCTCTTCTCTATTTTGGCAACATCGTAACCACGACTCACGATCTAACCATGCTTCGCTATACTCGGCCGGGTAAATTATCCGCGTGGTTGCATTACCTTAGAATGTTACTGTATCGTTTTATGTTTTGGTGGAATCACCGTAAATCTAAAAAAATCATCGTGCCGAGCAAGTTTGTCGCTGAAGATCTTGCTAAGCTTCAACCGTTTACCCGCAATAAGATAATGATGATTTATGAAGCCAGTGAGCCGCCAATCCAAACAAAAGCAAAACCGTTAAAAGGGGTTCGGTCGCCCTTTATATTTCATGTGGGTAGTCCCTTTCCTCATAAGAATATTGACCGGCTCGTGAAGGCGTTTGAACAATTGAAGGTCAGTTACCCTGACTTGCAGCTGGTTTTACCCGGTAAAAAAGAATACTACTTTCACCAGCTTGAGAGCCGGATAAAATCTAGCTCAGTCGCTAAAGATATACGCATGCCAGGCTATATTAGTGATGCAGAGCTTAAATGGTTATATCAGAACACCGAATGCTATGTTCTGCCTAGCTTAAGCGAGGGTTTTGGCCTACCCGGCTTAGAGGCAATGGCCCATGGCTGCCCGCTGGTGAGCAGCGACGCCACCTGCTTGCCGGAAATATACGGCGACGCGGCCCACTACTTTGATCCTACAAACATTACTGATATACAAACCAAGCTTGCCGAGGTCATAAACGACAAAAGCCTGCGGACCAAACTCGTTAAAAACGGTGCAGCTCGTCTTAAAAAATACTCGTGGCAAAAAATGGCCGAAGAAACCCTAGCGGTTTACAAGCGTACGTTAGACCGGTAATTGGTGTCCCGGGTGAGTTCAGTCGTTAGGCCTTCTCCCAAATTGTGGTAGTTAATATCCCGTACTGTTTTAGTTTTTGCATAGTCGTAAACAAAATGCGTGCCCTATCTTCATCATCTCGCTCCCATATCTCCGCCATAAGGCCTCTTGTTCTTCGTTTGGCATAAATCAGGTCGGTAAGATTCGCGCAAACCAACAAGACAGTTGGATGAGGATCACCAAACTCATCCCAGATATCCGTTTCTTCATCTAGATATGTCACGTACATCTTTAGCCTGTTACGAAGGCGATAACGGGGTAAGGTGGCGTCAAAGATTTCTAGTAAGTAGCTTTCGACCACTTCTGGTTCTTCGTGCCCCTCATGTAAGGCTTTGTTAAAGCAAAGCTGGGGACGAATTAGTTCATTGTCACTCATAAAACGATAGTAGCTGTCGCTGAGATAATCAGCTTCTGTTTCATAGAAGTATGAGATTCCCGGCTCTTGATAGGTATCTACATCGTTGGTAGTGTTGGCGGCCTCAAGATCACGGCAAACATCTGCGATGGTGAGGCAGCGGTCAATGAATGTTTGGCTGCGTTCAGCTTCACGGTAGCGTTTACGGAGTTCATCTTTTGGGTGTAGATCAAGGTTCTGCATGTATCGGAGGGCATTAATACTAAGGTAATAAATAGCTGGCTTGGTCTTTTCGGCAAAGTGATCTTTGTTGTATATCCAGTTGATGTAGGCTTTTTGTCTTAGGTCTTTGAGCCATAAGTTTATTGTCTTTTTATCTTTATGTTTCATGAATGTTTGTATGTGCAGTCTGGTTAAGAATCTATGGGTATATAGCAAGGCTAGTATTTGTGTTTGTTTGTAGGTTATTCTTGGAGTTTGTGTGAGTTTCATTATGCCAATCCCTCCTACACCGTAATATATAAAGTTAGGTGCTACTATATTCTAAAAGTACCAGATAGACACAAGCATGTTTTTGCCCTCGCCCATGAGGGCAAAAAGGATAGGTGGAACTAATTGAAGCGGTTCGGCACCATGAGCTTCAAAACACACCCAAGTATTGTAGGCAAGAGTGGTCGAAGGCTACAGCTTTGCTATTAGGAGATCTGGCACTCGATTAAAGTCTGAATCAAGCGTTACGAGCATACAGTCATACTCTAAGGCTAGGGCTGCAATCCAAATATCATTCGTGTTTATGGGCGTGCCGGCAAGCTTCAGTTGCTGAAATATTGCTGCAAATAGTCTTGTTGTTCTATCGGTAATTGTAATTGTGATGACGTTCGAACTATCTAAAAATTTTTGGAATAGCGCTTCGTTTTCTTTACTTTTAGTTCCTAAAGAAAAGCCAGCCCGAAGTTCACCTGCCACAATTAAGGGTACGAGAATCTCCTTATCGGCACGAAAAAATCGTTTGAGACGTTTGTCACCCCGATTAAACCCAGAGTAAGCACTGGTGTCTAAGACTAGTTTCGAACTGTTCATTGCCAAAGCTTCTCATCTATTTTTGATAAGTCCCTAATCGCCTCGTCGAATGATTCATCCAGGGTATCCGCTCCGTACAGCCAGTCAAAGTTGTCCTCGTGGAGTGGGTTTGTAGTTCCTACGGTCTGTAAAGCCAGTAGATCAACCACTGTCTGATTGAAAGATTTGCCGCTTTGCTTAGAGCGCTTCCTAATAACTCTGTCAACAACGGGGGGTATATTCCTAATGGTATATTGAATTTTTGTCATGCATGCATTGTATGCTATGTATGCTTACTTGTCAATGGGTAGTATGTTGGTGTCAGCAAAAAATGGGGGATTGGTTTATAAACCACCTCTTGTAGGGGTAGTTTTCTTGGCCGTTTTTTCGATTTAAAAGGCTTGTTGATACCTGAAAACTACATCCTGTTGATATAGAGTTGCTTTACAGATTTGAGCAGCTCTTTAAGAACTGTTACTGTACGACAAAACCACGTTGGTACGTCTTCAATAAACACAAAATAATTTGCTCAATTATTTACTGAGTTAGGCAGCAAAGCTCCGGGAGAAAACCGGCTTTAGGCATATCACGATTCTTCGGTCTTCTTCCCTGCTTTTATAATTACGTGCCTGTCTCTGCCCTCGCCTTCTGATACGGTCTCAAGGCCATGATCAGCCGCGACTTTATGTATTATGCGCCGATCGGCTGCACCCATTGGTCGCACATGAAAATCTTCATTGCTCTCTTTAGCGGTGCTCATCCACTCTTGAGCTTTCTGCTCAAGACGCTCAGCACGTTGCTTTTTGTAATCAGCCACGTCAACAAAAACTCGCGAATACTCAAAGCCCTGGTTTCGCATGGCAGTACCAATTAAGAACTGCATAGAACGCATGGTGTCGCCATGCTGACCAATCAAGAACCCGTTTAGGTGTGTTGATGGCACATGAAGTTCAATTACTTCATCTTCATTAACGGTAGCATAAACATCTGTATTCAATCCAAAAAAGGATAGCATGTCTTCTAAATATTTTTTTGCATATTGAACAGCTTCTTCCACTATTTACCTCCTAGCCCGTTTCTTAGTTTTTTTAGAGGTTTTCTTTTTAGTTTTGGTTTTTTTAGGAATCAAGACTTCGCCTTCAAGCGGCTTATTTGGCTTTTCTGCCACGACTTCTAGTTCAGCTTCGTCTTGGCGAAGTATTCGCGACTGCTGAATGAGCGCAACAACGCTTGTAGTAAGCCAGTAGAGCGGTAATGCGGCCGGGAGCCCCAGCGTAAATATAAACACAAAAGCCGGAATCATGTAGATTGTAAAACGACTAGTGGCTGCTGTCATTTCACTTTGGTCAGCCTGCTTGCCCTCGCTAGCTTCTTTTAATATGTCTCGCAATTTTTTACGATCCTTAGTGTCAGGCATAAGCTGTTTACCCTGATAGAACTGGGCTATAGCGCTTAATGTTACTATAATTAGGGCCGGCAAATACCAACCCTCTGCTTGGCTTATTGCGGGGCGCGATAAATCTATCAAGCCAAACAGCGAGTTATCAAACTTTTCAATATTCGCGCCTAGTTCTTTGAGCCATGACGAGCCTCGTAACCAAGAGTACGTAAAACTGTTAATAACATTAGGGTCATTAACAAGTCGCGTGATAGCACTATATAGGCCAATAAAAATTGGCAGCTGCACAAGGATTAGCCCAAACGAAGCAAACGGGTTTATCTCTTTTTCTTTATACAGTGCCATTACCATCATCGATTCTTTTTGGCGATCGCCTTTGGTGGCCTGCTTAATGCGTTTTAATTCTGGCTGCAGTTCACGCATGGCCTTGGCATGGTGCAATTGTTTTTTAACAAGCGGCCACATTGCCAAACGAATCAGAATGGTAAACAAAATTATGGCCAGACCAAAATTGTGGCCCGGCAATAGAGCATAAATCGCTACCAAAATGTTAAAAATAGGCTGCACTATCAGTGTCGTAAACATGAATTCTCCTCTTTGGTACTATTATAATAGCACGACCCCTATCTGTTGCAGCAACAGCTAGGCAATTAAATTGGCTTTTTTAAGCTGTTTGTTTAGCTCGTGCTGCAGCTTCGCTGAGGGCATCACAGCCACAGCATCACTATGCACAATAAAGACAAGATCTACCGCCTCGTTAAAATGCGACGCCTGCTGTCGAATGAGCTCATACATTCGACGCCTGATGCGGTTTCTAACGACGGCTGACTTGTGTACTTTTCTACTTACAATTACTGCCGCCCGAAAGCTTGATCTGCGACGATTAGTGGCGTACCTAAGAATAAAGTACTGTCCTCTAACTGTTTTGCCGCGCGCAAATATAAACCGAAAGCTCGCTACGTTATGAAAGCGATGTTCCTTTGCTAGCATAGGGCTTCGATCTTAGGCTGATAACTTACTGCGGCCCTTGAGTCGGCGTCGCTTCAAAACGCGCTGGCCCGCTTTAGTGCTCATGCGTTTAAAAAAACCATGCTCACGAGCACGCTTACGGGTTTTTGGCTGAAACGTTCTTTTTGGCATATTCTAATTGTACCTTTAAAATTATGAAATGAAAAAGAGTTGAGCGTAAGGTGCCTCAACTCACGTGAGTTCGTAAAAAACACAATATTTACCCCACTAATCTTACCAAGTTTTCCACTGTTCGCCAAGTCTTTTCCACACATTGTAAGGTGTTGGGTTGGTATGTGTACAACTCTACAGGTAGAAATGCGCGTTCAATAAATTAATCAAGCGTTGTGTAAATGGCTGTGGAAAACTCTGTTCTTGATTGGTATAGTTAGTGTAAAGGAAGGTTATGAAGAGAGGGACAACGCACGATACTTTGTGGCAAGCAGTCTTGGGGGAAATTGAACTTTCGGTTTCACGAGCTAGTTTTGTAACGTGGTTCAAAAATACCATGCTGCTCAAAAACCAGGGGGATACTTACGTAGTTGGGGTGCCTAATATCTTTATAAAGCAGCAATTAGAGCGAAAGTTTAATGATCTGGTAAAAAAAACGCTCGAGAACAATGGTGTTACGTCGGTTAATATTGAATATAAAGTAGTGTCGGGCTCTGCCTTACATAAGAAGATTGATGACGAGCCGGTAATTCTAAATCAACAAGCCGAAATGAAACCCCTAAAATCAACCAATGCGTTATCACACAGCTATCGCCAGGGTCTTAATGTTCGCTATACATTTGAAACATTTATTGTAGGTGGTGCAAATGAGCTTGCCTATGCCGCTTGCCAAGCCATTTCTCAAAACCCGGGCACTAAGTACAATCCGCTATTTTTGTACGGTGGCGTCGGAATTGGTAAAACTCACTTAATTCAAGCAGTTGGTAATGAGATTTTATCTCAAAATCCACGAGCGCGCGTAGTGTACGTATCGACAGAACAATTTGTTCAAGAGTTTCTTGATGCTATTCGGTATAAAAAGAATACCGATTTTGCTGGATATTACCGCGGCGCGGACGTGCTTATTATTGACGACATTCAATTTATTGCCGGCAAAGAAAAAACCCAAGAAGAATTCTTTCATACGTTTAATGCCCTCCATCAAGCCAATAAGCAAATTATCATTAGCAGCGACAAGCCTCCTCGCGATATTCCTACCCTAGAAGAACGTCTACGTTCACGCTTTGCATGGGGTATGTCAATAGATATGCAGACGCCTGATTTTGAGACCCGCTGTGCCATTATTCAAACCAAAGCAGACGCTCGAGGTGTCCAGTTAAGCCCCGATGTGGTTGAATACCTTGCCCAGGGCGTACGAACCAACATTCGTGAACTAGAGGGAGCCCTCAACCAACTTCTTGCACTTTGTGAGATGAAGCAAATTAGTCCCGATATCACGCTCGCGAAGAGTTTGTTGGGCGGCAGCAAAAATCGGCCAAAACATATCAGTCCCAAACACATCATTGAACGTACTGCTAAACATTTTCACGTTAGTACTGATGAACTGCTTGGACCAAAGCGTGACAAAGACATTGTGGTACCACGCCAAGTTGCAATGTATATGATGCGGAGCGAGTTGCATCTTAGCTTTCCTAAAATTGCACGTGAGCTTGGCCGTAAAGATCACACGACTGCAATACATTCGATTGAAAAGATTGAGCGAGAGTTATTAACCGATCAACAAATTAAAGATGCTGTCTCGCAAATCAAGGAACGACTCTATGTATAACGTGTTTTTTAAGACTTGTAGAAAATGTGCACAACACAGTCTACTTTACACAGGCAGTTTTGTTTACAACGTAGCTGTGGGTAACCCGCAGGTTTTACGCACAAACAAGCAGGGCTTTTTCCACACTACTTTCCATAATGGGCAACGGGTTTTGTCTGAGTTGGCGGCTATTTGTACCCACATTACACATACCTTACTACTAAAACTACTATTAATATAAAGAAAGGATAATAATGGATCTGCAGGTAACACAAGAAAACCTTCACAAAGCGCTTAGTAATGTCGCTCGGGTAGCAACTGGTCGTACAACCCTACCTATTCTGAGTAATATTCTTATACAAACCGATAATAATCGCTTGCGTCTATCAGCCACAAACTTAGATATCGCTATCTCACAGCATATTGGTACTAAAATAAAGTCACAAGGATCACTCACAATTCCCGCTCGGCTATTTCAGGATTTTGTGGGTAACTTACCCAAAACAACCATTCATCTTAAGCAAGAAAACCACAAACTTCACATAACGGCCGATAAATATAAATCTACCATCAACGGTACTGCAACAGATGAATACCCGGTAATGCCGGCCATTCAGAACGGTGATACATTTACGGTCGGAGCCAGTGTGCTAAAGAAAGCGCTTCAGCAAGTTATTTTTGCCGCTTCTTCAGACGAAGCGCGGCCGGTATTAACAGCGGTTAATCTTTATAGTCATAACGGACAGCTTACCATGGCAGCAACTGATAGTTACCGGTTGGCCGAAAAAACAGTCGCTCCACTAAAGCAAGACGTCGCGGTTCTTATTCCGAGTAGCGCTATGCAGGATCTCTTGCGTATCTTGGGTGATCAAGACGGTGAAGTAGAAGTATTGTATGACGATCAGCAGGTGCGTTTTGTGGTAGGAGATACAGAGTTAATTGCACGTCTAATTGATGGCACCTACCCAGACTATAAAAAACTTATTCCAAGCACTTTTACCACGGAAGCTTTGGTGTCAAAAGAAGAGCTTATTAATATCACGAAAATTTCTGGTCTGTTTTCCCGCGAAAATGCCGGTAGTATTACCATTACCGCAAGCAAAGATGACCAGAATATTAGCGTGCGCTCTATCGCCTCGCAACTTGGTGAGAATGAGGCCAGTGCTGACGGTTCTGTTACAGATGATGGCTCTATTACCTTAAATTCACGCTATCTACTTGATGGTTTACAAGCGCTAGAGGGCGACAAGGTAAATTTTTGTTTTAACGGTAAACTAGAACCCGTTATTATTACCGCACCCGACCATACCAATTACACCCATGTTATTATGCCGCTTAAAAGCTAGGTATAGTATATATAATGGTGTTTACATCTGTTCGCTTACAGAATTACCGCTCATATCAAGACAGTGCTTTTGAGTTTAGTTCAAACGTCAATATCATAGTAGGGCCTAATGCTAGCGGAAAAACTAATTTACTTGATGCACTGCACCTTTGCGCTAACGGCACGTCAATAAAGCCGTCTCGCGAACGTATGGTTCGTCTGGGCGCAAGTTGGGCACGCATTGACACATTGACGAGTACCAATCAAATTCGAGCCGTAAAGCTGCCAGAAAACGATTTAAGTCTTCAACTTGAAATAGACAAAAAGCCGTATCGACGCTTACCACTAAGCCTGCGTGTGCCGATTATTTTATTTGAACCGAGCCAACTGTACCTTATAACTTCTTCTCCCGACATGCGGCGTACCCTTATGGATGATATGTTAGAAAAACTTATTCCCGCGTTTAGTAAACAAAAAAATAATTATCTAAAAGTCCTTCGCCAGCGAAATGCCCTGCTCAAACAACCCATTGATCGCGTAAAACAACAAGTCTTTGCGTGGGATGTTCGATTAAGTGAGTTGGCGGGTGGTATCGTTGAAGAGCGCCTGAAGCTACTTGATGATATAAACAATAGTGCAAGTACAATTTACAGTGATATTGCTCAGCGCAAGCACATGATTAAATTCTCGTATGACAGCAAAGTTGCTACCTCTACCTATGCATCAAGCTTGCTTAATCTTTTGCAGGCATCTTTAGAAAATGACCACCGGCGAGGTTTTACCGGGTACGGTCCTCACCGCGATGATATTCGGATTACAATTGACCAAGATGACATGCGCGAAGTGGCGTCTCGTGGCGAAACCAGGAGCATCCTTCTAACGATAAAGATAATCGAAGGTAACCTACTCGAATCGGTGTACAATCAGAAACCGTTGTTGTTGCTAGACGACGTCTTTGGTGAACTTGATGGTCTCCGCCGAAAACGACTTATCGAGTTTATAAGCGACAACCAAGTGTTTATCACCACCACCGACGCCGATAT
>CAYRRR010000019.1:0-9888 GCA_964426755.1 uncultured Candidatus Saccharibacteria bacterium
TATATTGTTCGAATTTGAAGATGTGTTTATCTGTATAAATGAGTATTGGGATACCAAGGCTATTACTATTAAACACAAAGCCACAACTATTATTAATATTTTATGTCGGTAAATCTTTTGTAAAATTAAACTAATCGATGAATTTTGTTGCATCAAGCAGGCTCCCAGAATTCCAACTGGAATTCTTTTTTAATATCAACATGAAAGTGGTCGGCGTGCCCCGATATGCATTTTATTTGCCCTTCAAGCCCTTTAGTTTGTGCATATGATAAAATTTGTTGAAGTGAATCATCGCCTCTCGGAGGGCACCACCAGATGTTTCGAAGCACCCCAGTGTCTGCAAATAGCTTACCCAAAGTAATGGTTGCGTTTTTATCGTATCTGCCTTTCCATGATTTTGTATGACTTGCAACCTGGAGCTCCCCCTCACCGCTCAAATCCACCGCTATTCCTGTATTGTGTGATTTATGGCCAGCGGCATTTAAGTCGCCAATCCGAAGCTTAGACTTACCTTGCATAGCATTGTTGAAAGCCAATGCAACACTATAGAGAACGCAAACTAATTGCTGACTTCCGTAACGTTGGCTTTGAGTAGAATAAATTGTATATTCCCCGGCTGGTGCATCAGGTAGCTTGAAATATCCTTTTCTTTGAGGGTGAGGTTCAAGTACGGCCGGACATGTTACGCCAGGAAGGCTGGCTGAAGTATGGCATCCGGGTGTTCCGATATTACTTGGCGTAGACCCACCAAGTTCCGCAAGAATCGACACGGCGTTTGGCAAGCGAACGCCCATATGTGGCCTACATGCCGATTCGGTACTGCACGGAGACTCAAACCTTGCTAAGAATATATAGGTTGCCTCTTCAACGGTTGTAGCGGCTCTTAAGGCCGACAGAACTCCTGGTCTAACATCTTCTTCCAGCTCTTTTTTTAAAAATTCTAGCTGCAACTCAAGTGAATTAACAGGTTGTCGCCTTTCTCTTGCAAAATTTATTAAATTAGTTTGGCGGCCGCCAAGCCATTGCGCCAACCCCCAGGCTCTTCCGTGCGGGTATTCAGATGTAGTGCCCGGATAGGCGGCTATTGGATTAAATTCAGATTCGGCTTGTATATTTCCCATTATCCCGGCAGCTTGTGGGGCAGTAAAACCCATTGTGCCCACTAAGAAGTTCCATACTTTTTCTTTATTGTCATTTCCTGGCAGTAAACTAGCCGAACCCCCCGGTGCACAACTACAGTTAGTTCCGGCTGATGCGCTTGAATTTTGATTTACCGCTGAAGCACTGCCAAGCGTAATAGTGTTAACAACTAAATCGGTCAAACTTGTGATACCTTCTTGAGTAGGGTGAAGTCCGTCACGAAGATTTCCGCTAGGATCATTTGTTGGACTTACGCTTGAATCAGTTCCCGGAGATACTATTTTAAACCAGTCAATAATGTTAAACCTGCTTGTACTTGATAATTCAGCTAACCGTTGGTTAAATTCTCCTAAATATGCCAAGTCATGAGGCCATGCCGTGGTTCCTGCAGTATTTACCCACCAAATTTCAGCCGTTGGGTTTTTTTGGCGAATTGCAGAGATAACTTGTTCTATCGGGTTGTTATTGAGACCTCCGTTGGAGCCAAGTGCAACAACTACGCCTTGAGCATTTTGAATTTTTGCTGTGTCTGCTTCGACTGCTTCTCTGGCTGGAGCAAGGCTGCCTTCTGCTGTAGGTGTGCCAATACCTCCTCCGGTCCAAGATCTCCCCGCGGCGGCGTTTATAGTGGCCGTAATTCCTTTATTTGTAAACTTTCGTTTGTATTCAGTTTCGGCTGCAACCGTAATTGAATCACCAAGAATATATAGACTAGAGATAGGTTGTGACGTAGATTGTGGACCGCAAGAATCTGCATAATCAAAGAAACGGCTACCACCATCAATTATCGATTTTTGCTCAGGTGACAGTGCCGCAATTGTTTGTAGCGTCGCTGCTAATATAAAGATAAGTGCTGCAAAAAATGTACTCAAGCGCAGGATAAAAGCACTGGTGTTAAGCGCATTAAAGAGTTTTTGTACCCTTTCAATAAACATCACTTTATTTTCTCACCTCTGTCATTACGGCATCAAAGTAAGCATCGTCAATATCAATTTTGCTTCCACCGCATTTATTATATGCCTTATGGGGGTGAATACCTGATACATCTCCACACACTATACTGTCTGGAGAAACTGCTTCAGTGCTTATGTTATATTTTTGAACAAGATACTTAACTAGTTGCACCACTGCGTTGAATTTCTTTCTATTAGTTGTTGGTCCGGTAGACCCAAAGTCTTCTGGCGTGCCCTCGATTTCAATACCAAACGTTGTTGAGTTTGCTCCGGATGCATGGTTAACCTGATCATCTTCATTTGGAGTTAGTTGATATATATTACCGTCTGCCGTTACACCAAACTGAACACCTAAGTTTCTTTGGCGAAGGGTGTCCACTAAGCTGTCAATGCCGTTGCCATTTGATCTTCCACCCCACCAATGCAACGTGATACCCTTCGGTGTTATCTTTTCCCCTGACGTTGGCAAGGACGGATGATATTTTTGAATCGATGCATTTGAGGTTGTGGTTTGAGCTGGCGAGCCTTCTATGCCTATTTCTGCGCACGCTTCCTCGTCAATGCTTTCATAGCAGGCCATTGCGGTTAAAGTGGCTTTATCGGCCAAATAAAAGCGGTACGCGGTTAAATCTGAGTTGTTTCTGTCTGTGCATTTTTCTCTATTCCCTTCAAGCTGTATGTAGCTAGGTGCTTGCGTATATTTCAAGACTCCAGTAGCAGGATCTATGGTAGCCCCAAAACAAACCTCGCCATACTCACGATTCATTTGTTCGAGCAAACCAGGATTATTCTCAAACCGTTCTGCGTTTTCATAGGGGTTGTCGTAGGCATCACTTTCTATTTCTGATAACGTAAAGCCGTATTTATCAATGCCATAATCAAACGGTTCTGTTGTGACGGCTGACACACCGGGAATAACTGAGCTAAAACTTTTTCCTATACTAGAGAAGGCTTGTAACGGAGCTTTTGATATGGATGCCACGGTGCGTTGTGTATGGCGTAAATCAGGGTTTCTCATTAAGGTGCTGGCCAGTAATGAGTTCGGCTCTTTTGGGTCAAGAATGCGGGCATACCATGATTTATATTTCATTTTTTCTTTTTCTTGAAGCTGTTGCTCTCGTAACAGTACACGACGTTCTGCATCTGGTAAAGCGGTACCGCCAAAAACTTTCGCCTCGTTATTGGCAGCCATGAACGCGCCTGAATCACCTACGCTACCAAGGTCAGCGCCAGCAAGACCGGCTGCATCAAGTGCGTCTCCCGCAAGCCAACGAACCACGTCATCCATAGTAGCCGCTAGCGCTACTTCTTGACCGGCTTCAGCCGCAACTGAGAGTGCAAACCCAGCTGGTCCCGTTGCCGTGACGGCTATGCCTACTAATGTGGTAGCGATACCACCAATGAACGAATTTACTACACTGCACATGTGAGACACTCCAGGCATAGAAGTAAACTCGTTAATAGCTTGGAAGAATAACGGTCTTTCTTTGCCAGGTTTAGCAGAGTGGGGTATTTTATGTCCGGTTTTTTCATTACCCAGACCATGCTGAATACTTTCTGCATCAAAAACTGACGTTTTAGATTTTTCGTCATATAAATCTTCATATATGGCGCCAACCTCATCCATGTTAACGTCGTTACCTGATTGAATCTGTGACGCCACACTGATAATATCCAAGGCGGTGCGGATTGACGGTAGCTCAATATTTGCCGCTTGCAGTTCGGCGGCACCATCTCCTAGCGCATCAAGCCCACAAACTATTCCTAATACAGCAGTGGCGCCCACGCCTTTGCCAAGCGCACCTCGCACCCTGCTGACTTTTTGTTCGGTGGAGAGATCCGGGTCAGAGGTAATTCGTTGAAGCTCTTCGTTGCCAGCATCAATTTCTGCTGCTTTGGCTCTGTCGGCTTCAGAGCCGGGATTTTCAGGGTTTTCCTGACGTTGGCCTTCTATGGTAGGCGCCCGACTGCCATTTTTTATTCGTTTTGCCCGTTCGTCTTTGACCTTTTTTATATATACTTTTAAGTCTTCATCGGCAGCACGAGCGATATTTTTGAGCGGATGAAAATCTACCCCACCGCGAATTTTTAGCGTGCGACTGGCAATCGAGGTACTAACCCCATTAATGTCGAGTGCATGAGTCATGGCCGAAATTGCACGCCGGCGGCTTCTCGCAGAGCCATCACTTAAGTCGATAGATGCGGTTGAGCCGTTCATAGTTGGGTTGTAGCCGGCGGCTCGCATTTTTTCTAACGATTTTTTGCCTTCAGGTGTAGATGTATCAATATCGATACCGCGAATTCTTCCATGTTCGTGTCGAGTGGTCATTCCTCGAGCCTTTAGTTTTTTATCATAATGATCACCGACCTTGTTGCCTAAAAATCCAAGATTTTTTCGCTCTGGCATTTGTCGATAACGATACCACTTAATAAGCTTGCCAGTTCTGCTATCTGACAGCTCCTCAATATTTCCAAAGTGTTTTTGAAAAATATTAGCAATTTGTAGTATCATGGCAGGCCCGGATAAAAAAGATGATATTGCCAAACTAACCCCAATGATTATGCCTGCCGTGCCGCTACCTATGAGCGCTTGTTTGCGTCTAAATTTAAAGCGGCGTTTATCTTTTTTTGATAAATTTGTATCCCAAGAGCCCTCTATGTTACCTGAATCGTCAGATCCGCTGCCATTCTTAAGGGCTGCCGCTTCTTTTTGTTCAGCAGGCGTAAGAGTTTCGGCTTTATTCGGTTTTTCTTCGTCGTAAACTGCCACTTTTATATCTCTACTTCAAATTAAATTCCAGGTGGTTGGTATGGGGGGGTTGCGGTTTCTGGCCCAAGATCAATACTACCCTGTGGTTGGTCAAAAACCCCTTGCTGCAAAGCAGCCTGGTTTTCAAGTTGTTGAACCTGCTGCGGATTAGTAGTTATAAGGCTGGTTTCGGTCGGGCTGGCAATAACCTGAATGTGTACGTGGTTTTGTCCGGCAAAAAATAAACCTTGCCCAACCGGGAATTGACTCAGCCGCTTCTTTTCTTCGCTTGTGAGCTTAAAGACATCAGCCAAAATGTCAACCGCAGCCGGCGATTGCTTTAATAGAATTTGCAAAGATGCGTTGGCTACAATTGCTCTACCCATACGCGATGCCATAAAATCTTCTACGTCTTGAGATATAGTCGTTATGCCTAGATTGTACTTTCGGGCTCGTTTTGCCAGGCTGTACATGAAGTTTGCTGAGTCTTCGTACTTCATGAGCTGCCAGGCTTCATCTACAATCATGATCCGGCGTTTTTTATCAGCTTTTGCTCGGTTCCAGATGTAATTTAAGACAATATACATTGCCACAGGCCGTAATTCGTCCTCTAGGTCGCGAATGTTAAAAACCACTAACTGATTATTGATATCAATATTTGATTGCTGAGAGAAGATGCCCGCAAACGTTCCGGTGGTGTATTTTCTAAGCCGTTGGGCAAGTTGTGGGCCGGTGTTGCCCATATGCAGTAACGTATCGTACAAATCGTTAATTGTAGGCGGTGGTGAATTATGAGTGAGTGGGTCATTGGTGATGCCGGCTTTAGCATAAGTCTCAATCAGTGCGGCATCTAGATCAGCCTCTTCGACCGGGCTAAGAGCTGGCGCAACAGTTGCATTGCCACCGGCTTGCACTTGGGCTTGCGCACCACCCATCATTAATCGCAAAAGCCCGTGAAGCGTAATTAAGTTACTGCGGAGCGCATTGTCGGCCTCGTCAGTATCTACAACCTGTGGTAGGTCAAAAGGATTAATCCGTGTTGATGAATTTAAACTAAGACGGATGTACGCCCCACCTACAGCTTCGCTCATGCGTTTATATTCATTCTCAGGGTCAATAATTATTACTTCAGTACCAAACATCATACTTCGTATCGCTTCAAGCTTTACCGCAAACGACTTACCGGCGCCTGACTTAGCAAAGACCACTGAATTACCGTTTTCTAAGCTAAAACGGTCAAATATAACCAAGCCAGAATTATGCATGTTGATGCCATATAAAATACCATTGTCTTGTGTGAGATCTGCGCTGGTAAACGGAAAACTAGTACTTAGCGCACCGGTACTCATGTTACGCCTTATTTGTAATTGATCGGTCATTTGGGGTACGGTACTGTTCAGGCCCTGCTCTTGCTGTGAAGTAGCCGGCTTAGAGTAAACCAATTGCTGCCCAAGTAAAGACTCAATTTTATGAGTAACAAACTCTAGTTCGTCCATACTGTTGGCATACACCGTAAAATAAAAGCCAAGCCTAAAAAAGCGCTCCTCGCCAACCTGCAGCTTGTCGCGAATCTCTTCGGCGTCTACTATGGCGGCTTGCTTGCCCGGGTCGCGCACACGGCCTTTTTCGGCGTCAATTTGCAGGCCAGCTTCAAGCTGACTGACTTTTTTGCGCAAGTTTTCTAATACCACCTGGCTCTCTACTGGGTAAATATACATCGATATATCCATAATTTCATCGATGTTAATGAGGCTGCTTAGCCAACCGGTATACAATTGTCGTGGATAGCCAAAAACATAAAAAGTCCGAGCGAGCCGGGTGCCGATTTGAAAGTAAGAGGCATTAAACTCTAGCGAGCTAGGGGCAATAAAGTCGCGTAAGGCGGTAACGCCCTTTTGAAATGCGGCACTTACTTCTTGGACTTCTCTGGCTGCTTGCGCCTGCGCAATTGCTACGGGATCAACTGGAGGTTTTTTCTTGCCAAATGCCATTAGAGCAGCTCCTTATTTAGGTTTGGCTGCGGAGCTTCTCCTTGGCCCTTGGTTATGACAGGCGCGGTTAGATCATCAAAGTTCTTGAGCTGTTGGCGAGTTGCTGTATCAGGGTTGTACGAATCATAGTACAGCTCTATCAATTCTTGCGTATCGAGCGGTATGCCATGCACGCCGCATTGCAGTAGACTGGCTAACACATTTTGAACACGATTGCGCAACTCTGTTTTAGCTGCCTCCAGATCTTGTTCATTCACAACAACATGTTGCTCTTGTTTGCTAAATAAACTGGTGAGACCTGAGAAAAAGTTTTTACTTTGCGTAATAGCTTTCTGAACATCTGCCTTTGGAAAGAACGGAATCACCATATAAAATCGTTTATCCATAATGTTCGTTTGCATCGACAGGTTGGTTATAAAGCCCAAATAATCTTCCATGAGCATGGCCAGTAGCATGTTGTCGTGTTCGGTACGGATTTTATCTAATCGTTCAATATACGGCCTGATATCTACGCGCTCAGATCGCACAAAAATTTGCACCGGAAAATAAAGCGAATTCAAAAAACTTTGGTAACCCGCCTCAACTGCTTCACGCTCTTGAGGGCTCATTAAGTCAAAGTTAATCGATTTAAGCATAACAACCGAGCGGAATGAGCCGTCATTCATAATTACGATGCCATCGCGAATTTCTGCAAATTGTAGCGTATTTTGCGTACTATTGGGGTTTGATGGCGGAGCCTGAGGAAACGGTTGCTGTCCGTGCGCCGTTTGATCACCCGGTGCCTGCTGGGGGCTTTGGGCGTAATTTTGTTGCGGAGCAGTAGGCTGACCTGGAGTCGCCTGGTTTTGTGTATAGAGTTGGTTTTGATCCGGATTCATTAAGTATTTTGCCCACCATGACCTTACCGTTCGTTTAATGTAGGTTTATAACTACCTCGTCGTCAGAGCTCTGGTCTTTTACACGCTTGGCCTGACCCGCGATAGTTTGAACAGAAAGATCATCACTGTTTTTGACAATATTTAGTATAGCAGGGTCATGGGTAGGTGTCACGGCTTGCGTACTCTGTTTGTGGTCACTTGCCTGGCTGGCATGCTTTAGTGGCTGAATTGCCTTTATGTAGCTATTTGTTTTTTGCGTATAGGCAAGCTGTCGTGAGTCGCTAAGGTGGTTACTTTCATTTGGCGCGATTGGCGGCAGGGTTGGCCTTGCGGCCTGTGTTTTATGCTGCTCTGCTTTTGATTTTTCAATATTACGCCTGACCGCGTCTTTGTATTTAACCGAGGCTTTGTCTATTAGCTCGTTCATTGATCTGGCGCGAGGATTCACCTCGGGGTCAAGCATGTCGGCTTCAGTGTCTGTGGCTGGAGCACCGCTTACAGCAGCAATATCTACTAACCTATCAGAGTTACCGTTTAGGCCCCCTTGATACATATTCGTAGTGTTTTTTATGGCCCAACCACGCGTATCAAGCGTGGTAGCAAGCGTCTTAAGACGGCTTTTAACCTCTTCGTTACTGTAGCCTTTGGTTAGTTGCTTTTCTTCTTTTTTAGGAGCAGTAATAGAGACTAATTGTTGTATGCCGGTTTGATCCCAAATACGGCGTCGGGGTTTTAAAAAGAAGCGGATTTTTGCCAGCAACCAAATTTCAGTTGACTGGGCACCGCCTAACGGAGCAGACAATAATCCAAAAAATAACGCGGGCGGCACAAATATAAAACCAAAAAACCACACGCTTGTCATAAACAAACGCACCGCAAAAAACCCACATACAATAGTGATTACGGCGTATATAAATTGCCGTAGGCTAAGCCACGCGACCAGCTTGTCTTCTGCTTCTATGTCTTGGATTACTTTATACTGCGCCATAACTATCCTTCTGTATATATTAGGGTTAATAGGGGCTTTTGACCGATATTCATAACCTATAGTACGGGCGGTTCATCTCCTTGGTTTGTACCCGCTGCTTCGCCTGCTCGTGCCGCATCTCTGGCTGAACTGTACTCCCTGATACGGTCATGGAAGTCCGGATGGTTATATTCATCGCCTCGAACTACATCTAGATACTGTCTGACCGTTGCTTGGTAAGTTTCAATCTCACCTGCAGGGTTCTGCCGTTGAAGCGTCACGCCGGTAGGCATAGCATAAACATTGTTTGCCCACTCTTCAGCTTTTTTCGGTGAGACACTAGATAGCATGGTATGTATATTCGCAACATCTGCCATTGCTTTGTCGATTGCTCTTTGGTCTCCCGATTCAAGCGCGTCACTGAGTTGTATTTGAGCCTGTTCTGCAAAAGTCTCAACGGTACGCTGATGGGAGCCAAGAACTTCTCTAGGATCTGCGCCTGCAAATGCGCCAGCTATTTGCTCAGCTGCATCAATATCACCCTTAATGAAGTCGACTGTACTTCCGTAGCTATTTGAGCTAAACTCTGACCTGCCCTTGTTTGCTTTCATCCAACCGGCCGCATCATATTCGGTAATCAGCCCTGCTGTGACCATGCTCTTAAGTTCTTGTTGCATTTTAGTCATGCCCTCTACGCCTGCCTCGTAAGCAGTATTCGTGTGGGCAACACGGAATTTTTGTGCGGCTACAGCCATTGCTGTTGTGCCCACTCTGGCACCAACTGCAGATTCTGCTCTGGCAAGTGCCATCTCTGCTTCATCTTGTGTATGCCCCATTTCTTGATATCGTCTAACGAATTCTCTTCTGGTCATTGAAGTGTCACGCAATAGCTCTGATGCGTCATCGTCATTAAAGGCGCGAGCGCCACCTTTTTCAAGCTTTTCTGCTGCGGCCCGTTCTAACACTGCCTGTTCTTGATCTTTCCACCTATTTCTGCCCCTACTAAAAGGACTAAAGCTTCCATTTGCACCCATAGCAACAGCTCGGCGGTAAAGGCTACCGGTACGGCCACTGCCAAGCCGGGTGCTTGCATTCATTCGGTCTTCATGTAGCTGCTTGGCGCGGTTTTGGCGAGCGTTACGTAGGCGGTCAAAGGCGCCACGGCTACGGTTGTTTGCAATGCCTGCAATGTTTGCAAAGGCGCTGCCGG
>CAYRRR010000020.1:0-3594 GCA_964426755.1 uncultured Candidatus Saccharibacteria bacterium
GTCTTTATGGAGTTTTGGACATTGACGCTTCACCGGGGTGGGTTGAAGGGTGTATAAATGGCTCAAGCTAGCGTTTGAGCCCTGTAAGAGCCTCTAGCGGTGCCCACCCCCTCTAGAGGCTCTTTTAGTACAATATGATCTGTTGGTGGCTGAACCAATATTGCCGTATATCGTATATAATAATGAATCTTGTGTAATCTAAAGTTATTGTAATATGAAAATTATGTCACAGTCCGAATCGTTCGAATTTGATAACGTAACGCCAGAAGCGGTAGATTGTTGTGTTGAGCACGGCGCCGCCAAGTTAAGCGGCTTTATAGATGACGAGGCATTTAAAACCTTGCAAAACCGCGGCTTTCCAAAGAGTTATGAAAGAGCCGAACAAACTCATCCAAAACTCGCTCAGTTATTACGGGTCTTTCAACCTGGTGGATTACCGGGCGTAGAGGTTGAGTCTACCGAGCAGTTCAAGACCGATATCATTACCGTACCCGACTTTAGGGCTCCAGAGCGTATAGACTGGCACCGGGATAGCATGCCTCGCATTGGAGTTACGCTACTTATACCGATTCGCGGAGGTCCGGCAAGATTTGAGTTCAGGGATGACATACACGCAAATCCAAAGTTTGTTTACTACCAGCAAGGTGACGTGTTAATGATTAGGCAACATATTGAAACCTACAATGGACAGAATGTTGATAAGCCGCAAATTGAGCACCGAGGTATTGCCAACGAGCGAAGAGATCTCTATGCTATCGATCTTCAATACAAGCATCTTGAAGCCGAGTTTACAATATAAAATTGCGCGTATCGGGGTATAGTTCGCCTCGATAGATTAGCTCAATTAGAATACTCTGCACTTCACGAGTAAGTAGCGGCATTTGTTTTTGTTCTTCGCTAGAGAATTTAGCAAGCACAAAGTCAGACGTGTCTTCACCGTGTGGTTTGCCGTTTTCAATGCCAACACGGACTCTGCCAAAATTGTCACCTAGGTGGCTCACGATAGATTTTATGCCGTTATGCCCGGCTGTGCCGCCACCCATTCTGGTTCTAATTTGACCAAACGGTAGATCAAGCTCGTCATGCACGACTACGCAATTGTTTAAGGCGACTTTATAGTAATCCAACACTTTACGGACGGACTGACCGCTTTCGTTCATATAGGTACTCGGTTTTAGCAAGATTACTTTTGTGCTGCCAAAGACACCGGTAGATATCTGCCCTAACAGGTTTTTTTTGTCTTGCCATTTTTCAAATTCACTCTGAGCTTCACACAGCGCGTCTATGCACGTAAAACCAACGTTATGCCGTGTTTGGCTGTATTGTTTGCCAACGTTTCCCAGACCGACGATAACGAGCGTCTTAGACGTTCCTGCAGTATAGTTTGCACTATGCTCAGCATTCTTCTTAACAAATAATCCCATACTTACTTGAGTATAGCAGAGATGTTATTTAGTAGGCGTCGGCTCGGGCTCTGGTTGAGGATTTTTAGCAGGTGGCTGGGTGGGTGTGCTTTGTTTTTTGATTGCCCTCCAAGCAAGGTCAGGGCCGAATGGTATTGTGGTATTTTGTGCAATTTTTTGGACAGTATCGTAACTAATCCGCTTTTTATTGTCCCAATCTGTTATTATCAGGTATCGGCTATCGGGGCTGATTAAATCTAGGTAGTAGCGCTTATTACTCAATAGCTGCGAAGCGGTTTTATTGTTTAGATCGTAGCTAACAATGGTCATCTTGTCAGGGATATTGGGGAAGGTATAGCTAGTATAGAGTTTGCTCAAGTCATATGACCAGAGAATAGCGTTATCCTGAAGATATCCATTCGGTTGGGATGGCATAGTTGCTTCGCACTGCGGGTTGCCTCCGTTCACAGAAACAGTACAGACTTGGAACCTCCAGAAGCCGTCTTTATATTCAGAGTGCTGAATATATTTAAGTTGAGTGTTATCTGGCGTCCAGTCTAATTTGAGGGTATATCCAGTTTTTAGGTCTTGTCCGGTCACATCTTTTAGATAGGTTGTGCGTTTTGTCGCTGTATCATAGATTCCAATTTTACGATCTGCATATCCGCCCTTGCCTACACTTTCTGAAAAAGCTATTTTTGACATGCTGCCATCTTTTATGAAGGCTTCGTCGGCTATGTAACGATAGCCATTGTCCGTAGTGGTGCCCCTTAGTGAAATGTTATCTTGTTTTATAATTTTTGGGTTATTACTTCCGTAGCTAATGCTTATCATTGATTGCACAACTTGCTGTTCAAATGTGTTGTAGCAGTACACTACTCTGTTGTCTGGGCTCCAGGTTTGGGGAGGTGCGTCTCCACCGGTTACGCCATCACAGTTATTTGGAAAGAGCCTTTTTAGCATAGCCTCGGTTGTTTCACCTTTTTGGGTAGTTGTGGGCTGGCTTGTGGGCGTAGAGTAGGTCTTTATATCGTAATCATAAGCATAAATTTTGCCATTACTATAGCCGGTAGTTGCTGCAAAGCTCCTGACCAGAAAGAAACCCCCGCCTAAGATGGCGACGATAGCAATTACGCTAAAGAACCGTACTTTCTTGTTGCTTAGATCAAATCTCCTCATTAAACCAGATTTATTCTTGGTATTCTTCTTGGTGGTTTTTGCCATGTTATTCCTTTTTATTTTTGATAGTTTATAAGCATAAGGGTAATGTAATTAAGTTAAGATGTCAAACCGCTTCGCTTATCTACACTACTTACTGTACTTCAAAATAGGTATATGCAACGTGCAACAGACCGTCAGAGGTAATTACCATCGGCCTAGAGTAGCCGGTTGACCTTGAAGTCACCCATGCAGTACAAAAGGTAGTGTACTTGCTATTGGCTCCCATATGGAACGATCGTTTTGCGTTGACGCCGTCATTGCGGCCGCTGTCAATAATGAAAGATGAATACGTAACCGGTCTGACATTGGCGCAGGTGCGATATTTCTGGCCGACCTTAAAATACCAACTACTACCTACCGCTATTCCGCCTTTTGTTAATTGTGCCGTGTAGCCATTGTTTTTTGAGTTTTGTGAGTGGCTTACTATGCGGCATATATTTTGATATGTAGAGTAGCATTCGGCTTTGAATGTTGAGGTTGCCGCAAAGCTTCTATATGTTAACCAGCCACTGCCTAGCACAGCAATTAACGCAATGACTATCAGCACTGCTGCCTTTCGGCTGAACGTAGATGGCTTCAGTAAGTGTAATAAGCTATTAATTTTTGATGGTTTTTTTTGAGCCATGACGCTGCTCTTTTCTTATTAGCATAAGCGTAAACCTTTATATAGCTAATGTCAACTTTCACAGGCAGTAACCTCTCTACGCTATATAGCGTAGATACACCATATCTAGCGTGATCGTCGCGTCTTAGGCTTTTTCTTCGGTGTGTGGTTACGACGCTTAAGGGTAGTGTATGTAGTAGAAGTCGGGAACCATCTAGCAATAAACAAAACAGCCACAATAACGCCTATCCACACCAACCAATCCCCAGCGCGGGTATAAAATGTACGTTTGGTGTTGTTTTGAACCGTTACGTCAAGCACTTGTATGCCGGTAGCTTCTTTAATGGTGTGGCCGTTATGGTTAAG
>CAYRRR010000020.1:3694-9858 GCA_964426755.1 uncultured Candidatus Saccharibacteria bacterium
CGGGCAGTTCTGGCTCATGGGTTTTGTGTATGCGGCTCTGATAGTTTGTGTTATCTATGTTGTCGAGTCCATATTCCGGAAACACCACTAGTTTTGTTTTTTGACCATCGATGGCTGGTACCCGCTCGTTAAGCGTCTCGGTAATGATTTTCGCGTCAAATTGTGAACCTTCTGCCTGACTCCATAACGAGTAGCCTGAAAACGCTGCAGCGCTTAACAGGACAATGACAGGTAAAGCCCACAGGCGGTACTTTTGGTGCCATAACAGATAGCACACCAACCAAAACATTCCGGCTAAGCCATAAAAACCAATCAATCGGCTTGCAAACCCGAGCGGAGTATTAATTAAAACTAGCGCTGGTGAACTTAAGGGTAATACGTTATCAAGGCTGCCTTCCGGCCCGATCCAAATGATGGTAGGCACCCAAGAGATTAAAAAATCAACTAGCGCAAAAAGCGGAACACCCAATATTATCGCTAACGGTATGGGTAATTTTCTAAAGACATGACCAACTAACCGTAGCGACTTCCAAAAAATAAAAACTGACACAGCTGTATTAAAAATTAAAACAATTACGGCTATGGTAAAACCTTGATACGGATCACCGGCTAAATCTAACGAGTCAGTAAACAATACCCACGACCATGAAAACGCAAACCATGCCGTCAGCAATAATACGGCTTTATTTTTTGTGTATTTTTTTATGTCCATGTTTGATATTTTTCAATAGCTACTGTTGACTCAAGTATAGAGGCGCTTATGGTTATTGGTCAAGCGAGAACAGATTGCCGCAAGGGTAAATATCAATTTGAATTACTATTCTTGTCAATAAACCAAAATTTTATGGGTGTGCCGATAATCTCGTAAGCTTCACGAAAGGCGCGCTCCATATAACGTTTGTAGCTCCAGTGTAAAAATTTAGTTTGGCTGCCAAACACTTTAAAGCTGGGGTTGGGATTGCCTTCTTCGTGAACAATATAGTTAAGCTTAGGTTGAGTGTTTTTGAGGCCGGCTGGCGGATGACTATTAACAACATTACGAAGCCAGCGGTTTAATTCGCTAGTTTTATAGGTTCGCTTTCTGGTTTCGTCGATTTCTAGTACCAGATCAAACAATTTTGTTACATTTTGTCCGGTTTCGGCGCTGGTAAAAATGAGCGGCGCCCACGCTACAAACGCAAAATGATGGCGTATTTGAGGTGCAATTGCATCGCGTGTAAAAGCGTCTTTATCAATACTATCCCACTTGCTGACGACAATTACGAGACCCTTACCAGCTTCTTTTATCATGCCGGCAATTTTTTGATCAAGCTGAGTGTTAAGTTCGTTAGCATCCATAAGCAGCAAGCAGACATCGGCTTGTTCGATGGCGCTTAAAGACCGTATGACGCTAAAGCGTTCAATACCCCGTTCGATTTTACCGCTGCGCCGGATTCCAGCAGTGTCAAGCAGCTCGATTTCTCTACCTTTGTAACGTACAGTCTGACGATTAATGTCACGGGTGGTGCCTGCTTTATCGGCTACAATCGCTTGTTGTTTTTTTGCCAAGCTATTAAAAAGGCGCGACTTTCCAACATTTGGTCGGCCCAGTAATGCAACATGCACTCGATCAGGTGCCTCTTTTAGGGTGGCTTTTGGTAAGATTGCGGTTACATCATTAAGTAGCTCTTCTAGGCCGCGATTTTGGGTTGCGCTAGTAAGAATAATATCTTTGATGCCTAGCCTCTGATAATCGCTTGGTGTAGCCTTTGAGGCTTTATCGGCTTTATTCACCACTAAAAAGACGGGCTTCTTAGACTTTAGGGCTAATTTTGCAACCCGTCGGTCTTCTTCAACAATCGGTATGTGGGCTTCTACCATTACTAAAATCACATCGGCGCTATCAGTTGCTTGCAAAATTTGTTCTTGAATTGTAAATTCAAAATCATCTTCAGGATCTTTCATGCCGGCAGTATCTACCAGCCAAAAATTCTGCCCTTCCCACTCGGCTTTAGCAAAAATGCTGTCGCGTGTAGTGCCGGGTTCGTCGGCAACAATTGCTTCACGTCGCTTTAAAATAGCGTTGAATATGCTGGACTTGCCAACATTCGCGCGGCCTACAATAGCAACAATCGGTACTTTTTTCATCTCTAGTAGTATACCTGATAATAGTCCATTGACAAATAGCGTTTATTTAATTCTAATATAATTTATTTCAACGTTACTTGTCTATATTTGCCAGCGGGCAAATCTTCCAGCCTAAATTTACCAAATTGTATGCGATGAAGTTGTATCACATCATAGCCCAGCGCGGCGAAGGTGCGTCTAATTTGGCGATTACGACCTTCGCTCATAGTAACGATCCATTGATGCTTCATTTTGGTAAGCGAAAGCTGACTTTTGCCGTCATCTAAATTAACCCCCTGCTCTATTTTTTGTTTATCACTCTGATGTAACGGCTTATCGAGCGTGACAATATAAATCTTTTCTTTCTTAAACGAAGGATGCGTAAATTTATGCGCAGTATCGCCATCATTTGTTAAAAGTATTAAACCACTTGAGTTCTTATCGAGCCGACCTATAGGCTTTAAATGCTGATAGGTTGCAGGTAGCAAATCGTAAATGGTGGGATTGCCCTGACGGGCGCGTGAACAAACATACCCCACTGGTTTATGCAGGGCAATAAATTCAATCCCTGCCCGTCTTAGGGGCTTTCCGTTTAGGGTGACGGAATCTTGGTCTGTTATAGTTTGTCCAAGCGTAGCTGCTACGCCGTTAACATGCACTTTTCCAGCCGTAATTAAAACATCGGCACTGCGCCTAGAGTGACCCGTTGCCAAGGCGATAAATTTATTAAGCCTCATAACAGCAAGTATAACTTATGCGGCTGTAGGTGGCGTGGTGGTGGAGGGTTCGGATGGTGCTGGTGGTGTTGGCGTGCTTGGTGGCTGGGGTGCCGCAGAAATTTCGTTACCTAGAGTGGCTGTGTTGTTGGTTGACGTAGATACGGTAGGATTCTGAGTGATGAACTCTTCTATTTGAGCTTGCAATGCGGCCTCTTCTTCGGCAGTGGTTGATGTGGGTGGTATAGCAGTGTTTGGTGCAGTCATGTTTACTGGCTGCTGATCAGGGTCAGGTGCAAATTTTTCTGGTTCTTGTGGTGGAACAACTGGGGCTTGCGGCGTGGCAGGATTGGCTATCGGTGGAGTAGCTTGCGTGGTATCTGTAGCTGGTTGGGGTGTGCTTTGTGGGGCAGCAGCAGGCATGGTGACACCATCAGGAGTGATAACAGAGCTTGCTTGTGGCTGCGATACGGGTGTGGCTACGTTTTCTTCCTCAAGCAGTTCGTTTATGTTCGGGCCGTTTGTGATGACATCTGATATAGGTTGAATTACCTTCTTTCGACCGCTAATCGAAGGATCGATGTATGCCTCTGAGCCAGCGGCGACAGCAGCGGCGTTATTTTTAACGATGATTTGTTCACCGGCAGGCCTATCTTCCGGTAGGGGGGCTGTGGACGGGTCAATTGGTGGCGTGCTTGGAGGAGGCGCTGCCATAGTTGGTGGCGCGTTAGCTGGTGGTTGAGGGGTAGTTAGGTCTGGTTGAGGCGCAGGAGCTGCGACGACTGCTGGTGCTGGCTGTTGAGGCTGAGGCTGGGCTTGAGGAGCAACTGGTTGAATAGCCTGCGGTGCAGGTGGCTGCGGGGCAACCATAACAGGCACTGCTTGTGTATTGCTGGTGAGCGATGTAGCTTGAGGTGGCGTAGTAGATGGCATTCCGGGCTGTTCTATCGGTATACCGCTGACGTGTGTTGGATTTTGATCTTCTAATATTTGTTGCGCTGCTTTAACAACATCTTCTAGGGTAACTTGCGATTTTACCAAATATAAATCAGCACCTAATTGCTCGGCCTTGGCTTTGTCCTCAGCTTGGTTTAAAGCGGTCATCATAATAATCTTTGAATTTTTAGTTTCGGTCGTACTGCGCAAGATATCTAACATGTCAAAGCCGCTGACTTTGGGCATCATAATGTCAGAAATAATAAGATCGGGCTTTTCTTTAATAGCAAGTGCTAAGGCGGCTTCGCCATCGGCCGCCGATATAATTTCGTAACCTTCCGCCGCTAAACGAGCCTCGTAAATCTCACGAAGATTATTGTCGTCCTCGACTAGCATTACTTTTGCCATAAATATCGTACCTTTTTTAATCGTGCTTATGTATGGAAGTATTGTATCATGAACTAATTTGTAGATGTATGGTTTGTGGCTGAATTATTTGCAGTAACGATGGCTTGTTGAGCTTCCATTGACTGGATTTGGGTTGTACTAATGCGGGGTAAGTTAATATAAAAGGTACTCCCCTGTCCAGCTCGGCTTTCGACCCAGATTCGTCCATGATATAGCTCAATAATTTTTTTACACAAAAATAAGCCAAGCCCCGTCCCTCCGGTGGTACGAGTTGCAGAGCTATCGACTCGATAGAATTTTTGAAAAAGATGTGGAATATCATCCTGTGAAATTCCAATGCCGGTGTCTTGCACAAAAAATTGCACTATATTATTGTCACCCGTGAGGCCTACCGTGATCTTGCCGTGATTAGTGTATTTAATGGCGTTTTCAACCAGATTAGCAAAAACCTCTTTAATGCGGTCAGGGTCAACCTTTGTGTAATAAAGCGGCTTAATTGTCTTGAGGGAGTTATGCTTTATTGTGTCTCCTGCGCCAGTAGCGGTTACAAACTCTAGCGTAAGATTCTTTTTTTGAGCAGCTAAACGGTACGTTTCAATTTCTTTTTCTATGAGCTCACCAATTTCTATAATTTGCGGACGGCTATTTAAGCGTCCATCCTCTACTCGTGAGCTCATAAGTAGGTCTTGGAACAATCTGCCTAAATGTTCGGTGCTGTCATGGGCTTTTTGTAAATAGCCTTTGGCTCGTTCATCAATGGTGCTTACTCGTTCGTTAAGCGCAAGCCCTAAGTACCCCTCAATGGCTGCAATTGGGGTTCGCATCTCGTGCGAAGCAGTACTAATAAACTCGCTTTTTTCTTGCTCTTCTTGTTTTTTCTTGCTGACGTCACGTATTATGATGACCGCACCATAGGGTTCATCTTGTGACGAAGGTTCGGCGATAACAGAGACAGAAATATCAATATACAAAGCGGGTTTATCGGCCACGGTTAAAATAAGCTCTTTGTTAATAGTCTGTCTTTGTTTTAGGGCTGTAGCAACTGGCTCTTCTTCGGCCGGAAGATCAGCATTATCAAGTTTCCTGAATTTTAATATGCTTCGATAATTTAAATCTAACACATCTTTCTCAGTTGCGCCGAGCAGTCTCAAGGCAGCCGGGTTTATTGAGCGCACGATTTGTTTGCTGTCTATGATTATGACTCCATCGCCAATACTTCCCGTAAGCAAGTTCACAACTTCATTTTTAACAAAATAATGTTCAATATAATTTTGTTTAGACGGTGCCGCCGTGTGATACCTATCTTTAAACAGCATCAATAACATTATTACCCCTACGACGCGGACTAGGATTGTTATTCCATCGCCAGTTAAGCCAAGTTGCGTAGCGTCAATCGTTCCGGCAATAGACATGGCATAAACGATGCCAATTATCCCCAATATCGCCATGGCCACTATGGGTCCTAGTGAAGTTGCCATGAATGCGATCAGGACATTATGTATTAAAAAAAAGATTGAACTTGGGTGTTCAATTGCCGCCTCGGACGCTGCATTAAAAGCTAGTGCAAAACAAATAAAAACTATGAAATAGCCAAGCCAAAGATTGTTTTTTCTAACCAGTCTAAAAAGTAATACGTAGTATAAAAAGCCGACAGCAGCAAAAATTACGGTGGCGCTGCTGAGACCAAAGCCATCTTTGTCGGTCACAATAAGACTATTTTGTTGAATGGCAAAATATACATAGGCGACAAGAAAAGTCGCCATGCTAACTACGTAATAATAGTTTAGTAGTTTAAGCCATTTTTCACTGATATATTGCATTAAGTCGGTCCCACCGAATTGCTTATTCTTATTATCGCTGTTTCGCATACGCAATGCAATGTTTGAATTAAGCGAGACATTATGGTATTATTTCTATTTGTTAATAGCCTTAAAGGCCTCATGCTTTGTATGAAGCCCCGATTTCTCAGAAATATGCGAAAATATAAATACTTTCGCA
>CAYRRR010000021.1:0-4371 GCA_964426755.1 uncultured Candidatus Saccharibacteria bacterium
GACGGTGCCTTCGACCTGGAACTCGGCCTCGAAGGACACCTTGTCGTCCACCGAGGACTCGACCTCGAAGGAGGACAGCCAGCAGTTCCCCGAGTAGAGGATGTTGCCGTTGGTGTTGCCCTGCGGGGCGTACTCGAACGCGCCGTAGGAGGTCGCGGTGCGGAGGCCGTTCAGGACGGCGATCGGACCGGTGGTCGCGGTCGGGTCGAACGAGCCCGAGATGGAGAAGCTCACGTTCTCCAGGCCGGGGATCGACTGAGTACCGTTCGCGCCGAACGAGGTCGTCTCCGCCAGGTCGCGAGTACCCGGCAGGCCGGAAACCTCATCACAGAAGGACGACAGGTCGCGGAGCACACCGTCCTTGTCATCGACCGCGATGTAGGTGTTCTTACCGTGGACAAAGGCCACTTAGACCAACCCTTTCAGAGGAGAATCCCAAGCGGCCCTCGCTTGGGCTTTCTGGACAGGTCAGATTTGGCGCTTTGTCTCTTTGAAGCTGGGGGTTACCTTCGAGCGAAGGAAAGAACGAAGGTAGCTGTCGGAGACGTGCCGCCGTCGAAGGACCAGGAAGCTCGGATGTACTGGTTGACGGTTCCCGAGACCGTCTTGAATTCTGCGGCCGGCTCATCGACGGAACTGAAGGTGACCAGATCGACGTAGGTCGAGTCGTCGTCGGAGTGCTGAATGGTGACCTCGAAGCCAGTGGGGGAGCCGGTCACGTCGGTCACGTGCAGCATCGCCGCGCCACCGGAACCGGTCGAATCCCCGTGATCGAGAGCTGAGCCGTCTCCGTCCGCGCTCACTGCCGTGTGCACGTGAAGCAGGTGGCCCCAGTCGATTCCCTCGTCGCCCTGCGACTCGACGCTGAAGCTCACCGCGTCATCAACGGAAGACTCGATCTCGAAGGACGAGATGTCGGCCTTGCAGAAGAAGGACGGGTAGTGCATGACCAGGCCCCCCGGCGCAGCCGTCATCAGCGCGCCAGAGTCGGTCTGCGAGACAGCCCGGATGGTGTCCTGGATGGTCGTCGCTCCGCCTTGCTTCTGCTGCTCGATGAAGCCCTCGAACCCCAGCTCGCCGTTGGTCAGGCCAGGAATGAAAGTCGAGCCTCCCGCCAGCAGATTCGTCGTCTCCGCCAACGAGGCATCGAATGAACACGAGAACCCGCTGACCACCCCGGAGATGTGCTTCTCTCCCAGGAAGAGCCGGGTCTGTGCTCCGTGGACGAACGCCATTACTTGACCTCCTCAATCGCTCCCTGACGGAGCAGGGACTCGATGACACGCTCAGGGAGGTCGTCCACGACCTGGCCCGGCTTGATCCGCCGAGTCTTGCCCGGCTGCCCTTGGAAACTGGCACCCTTGAGAACTCGGAACTTCCGGTCTTTCTTAGGCTCCGGCTTCTCGACAGGCTTCTTGGGGGTCTTCTTAGTGGTCACGGCCCACTCGCCTCCACAATGATCTGTGCCCCGAAGAACTGGAGCTGGTTCCACGTCAGAACGCCGTACTGAATGACGCGCTCGACATGGGCGAAACTGACTGCGCCACCAAGGGTGTCGTCGCCTTCGATTGCGGCCTTGATGGACTTCGGCCCCGAAGGGGAAATGAATTCGTCCAGGTCGATGATGGCCTGACGATCGGAGGCCCGGCTGACCACGAGCTGGAGCGTGAAGACGTACGCCTGATCCCCGCCACCGAAATGGCGGGAGTAGGTGATCGCGGGCTTGGCGTCACCGGGAACGAACACGCCGGGGATGATGGTGACCGAGGGCGGTTCTTGAGTTCCGGGGACGAAGGAATAGACCTTGCCCTTTAGGGCGTCGATCGTCTCCAGACGCGTCTTCAGCCCTTCCTTGATGGTGAGCAGGCTCATGCCAGCTTCACCCGGCCTCGGGCGTACTGCTGGAGCATGCGCCTGACGGTGCGGTTCTCCTGGACGCGGACCGGCCCGAAGTCACCCCAGTTGATGACGCCGAACGGAGCTTCCTTCATCTTGAAGTACTCCTCGGCCAGGATGAGCGTGGCTTCCTTCACCGGGTCGGGGACGGCTTCCCAGCCCCAATGGGCTGTGACCTTCAGATAGCCCTTCTCTTCCGGCACCGGCCACGAGAGCGAGGCCCGGTTGAGGTTGCGAAGGCTCCAGTACGGAGCTGGCAGCGCGAAGCCGTACCTGGAACGTTCCAAAGGCTCGGCCTGAAACTCCCCGTCCACCAGAGGCGTCTCGACGGTCACACCGTTGGGGAGCAGCTCGACGACGGTCACGGCCAGGTCGTCGAGCTTGTAGAAGTCGTCCACTTCGACGTAGTTGGGGGAGAGCGGGTAGTACATGCGTTCGCTGGCAGTGTCCACCTTGTTGAACTGCCGGTTGCAGAACTGCTCCACGTCCCGCGAGGCCGTGGCGACCGCCCCGTCCAGCCGGTGGTCGTCGGCCGTGGTGGTCAGCCCGAGCCTCGTCTTGAGCTGGGCTGTAGTGACGTAGGTGTCGTTGAGGGCCATTGCCGGTCAGCTCACCCGCAGAACGGAAACGACTTGTGCGCCACCCGCACCCTTGATGGCGTAGAGCACATCCCCCGGCGGGAGCGTTACGTCAAGGACGGTGCCAGCAGGGATAACGCATCCGTTTGAAGTGGTCACGCCAGAACCGCCGACGTGAACGTTCTCCTGGCCACCGGCAGGGACGGCGACCCGAAGATGCGTCCAGTCGTCGCTGGCGGTGTTAAGGGCAACGGCCGACGTGTTGACCGAGAGCTGGGCGGTGGAGATGGCCATCAAAGTCCTCCCGAAGCCGGGGATGATCCTCCTGAGGTAGCGAAGTTCAAGAGGACCACCCCCGGAGCCTTACTTGGCCTTTCGGCCCTTGGGCGAAGGAGAGGTCTTCTTCTCGCCACCTTCGACTACGAGGTTGAGGCTTTTGACCTCTTCCTCCTTCAGTCGCCGGCCCACCGGGTAGAGCAGGGCGCGGCCTTTCTCGCCGGGCTTCTGCTCTGTGTAGATGCGCCGAAGGGTGACGTAGTAGTTCCCTTCCTTGCGAACGTCGGCCATTAGGAGTCCTTGATGCCTTCCAGCTCAGCCACCGCGTCGGGCATCTCGAAGAAGACCGGGTAGGCGAGCTTCACGTCCTGACTGCGCTTGCTGGTCAGGGAGCCGTCGCCCTTGCGGTAAGCGGCCTGGACCAGGACCACGTAGCCGTCGTGCTGCCGGTATCCGACCCCGGCGGGGCCGGTGTGAATGTCGAAGTCCTTCATCAGGCGGCCCTCGTGACCTTCTTCCAGGCGGGCTGAGCCTTCGAGCCCGCGTTGATGTACAGGTCTCCGCCGTTGGTGTCGATCAGGAGAGCGCCCTTGGGGGCCTCTCCCGCGTAGTCACCGGGAACGACCGGAGGACCGGCGGAGTAACTAGTCGGTGCGCCCGCATTGAGGAACGGGCGGGCAAGGGCCACATCGTCATCGACGACGGGCCCGCGACCCGGACGGACTGCCATCAGGCACCGCCCGTCTCATCGGTGTTGAGGCTGTACCAGCCGTCGTCGCCGTCGGTGTTGATGTACAGCTCGCCGTTGGCGGTGTCGATGCACAGAGTGCCCTTGGCGGCAACCTCCGTGTCCGGTGCGCCGTTCTTGAAGACGACGTACCGCATCACCTTGGCGTCGTTGCGCTCAAGCGCCATTAGTTCCAGCCCCCAGAATCAGGAAGTGGTCAGCGAGCCGAAGGCCGCCGGACGGAAGTGGACGACCACACAGCGCATGTCAGCGCGAATGGCCTGCTTGCCCTCGACGAAGAACGTCGAGTGCGTGTTGGTGACCTGCATGTCGATGCCGCGCTTGATCCCCAGCAGGGAGTAGTGCGCGTAGTCGCCGGTCACGGCGCGTGTCTTGGCGGGCAGCACGTTGAGGACCGGCACCAGCGGAACGCCCCAGACGGTCTGCGGGCCACTCTGCGACGGGTGCGCCCAGAGGTACTGGCCATCCGCCGTCTTGGCCTTGCGGATCAGGTCCATCTCCTGCGGAGTGGTGAACGCGACGTTCGGCTCCGCCAGGCCGTTGACGTTGATCTCCAGGAACAGGTCACCGAGCGAGTCGATGATCGGCTGGTTGGTGTTGGCGTTGACGACGTTGCGGATGTTCTGCTGGTCCAGCGTGCCGGACAGGTTGGGCGCGGTGCCGTCACCGTTGATGATCTGGTAGTCCAGGCGCTTCTGGAGCATCCACTGGAGCCGCATGTCGATGTAGCTGCGCGCGGCGGGCTCGTCTTCGAGCTGCTCGTCGGTGACCGGGATCCAGACCGCGACCTTCTCCACGTTGACCGACGCCTCGGACAGGCTCAGGTCCGCCTCAGGGTAGATCTGGCCTTCCCCGGTCTCCGCTGCCGCGTTC
>CAYRRR010000021.1:4471-8842 GCA_964426755.1 uncultured Candidatus Saccharibacteria bacterium
TTACTCCTCGCTGAGGTTCTTGAGCGTGCGCATCACAAGCGCGTCGCCCACAGAAACGGTGTTGGGGTCTTCATCAGAAGAGGCGTCGGAACCACTAGCGAGAGCCTTGATGCGTTCGAGCTGGTCGCCCACGAGGCCCAGCAGCATCTGCGTCTCGGTAGAAAGGCCCTTTTTGCCCTCTGCCTTCCGGAGAGCCACGATCTCCTCAGCGCGGTCGGCCAAGTCCTTGACCGTCATGACGGTCTCCAGACATTGATCCGACATCCGCATCTTACCCGAATTTCCAGGCTTCTTACGCCGACGCGGATTCTTCTCGTCGTCTTCCTCTTCCTCGTCCTCGTTGTTGTTGTTCTGAGGCTTCTTCGAGTTCTTGGGGTTGTCCTCGTCCTCGTCCTCGTCGTCCCTCTTGGGCTTCGGCTTGGGCTTGGGCTTGCTGTTGGCCTTCTGCTCTTCCAGCCACTCCGCCATCTGCTCGATCTGCTCGGGGGTGAGCCCCTTGATGGCGAGGGTTTCGGTGCTCTTGCCAGCTCCGACGAGCACAGGCGAGATCTCGTACACGTCCAGGCTCTTGAGGAAGCGGACGGACTTGCCCTCGAACTCGCCCTGCTCCTGGTCCTCGACGTTGAAGCCGTAGCTCCACTGCTGAAGCTCGCCGGTGGCCTTGACGGTCTCGAAGGTCTCGCGACCGGCTTGAGTGTTCATGAAGAACTGGAGTTCGGCGACAGCCGACTTGCCGTCCGCAGAGTCGCGGATGACGCCCTTCCCGACCGGGAGCGCGCCACCCCAGCTCGCGTGGTTGTAACTGGAGACCAGAACGGACTTGCCGTCCCGGAACGCGCCCTTCAGGGTCACGTCTCCGTGGTGGTCGATCTCGTCGTAGGCCGCGAACTTGACGAGCGCCTTTCCTTCATCGGCGCTCTTGACCTCGACGCCCAGGAGCGTCTTAGTCTCCGGCATGGTCTTCCTCCCCGAGGGACTTCCGTGGTGCGGGCTTCTGGGAGGCCGGCTTTGGCTTCCCAGCGGTTGGCTTTGGCTTCTTCGGGTCGTTGGCCGAACTGTTTGGCTTGTTCGGGCTTCCCGGAGTTCCGGGGCCTCCCGGCCCGCCACCCATGGCAATGGGGTGCGGAGTCCCAGGGGGTAGCAATTGCACCGACACGAGGCCGGTGTGCTCCAGATCAGCCGGGTCTCGGCTGACGAGGTACTTCTTGATCGAGTCGTCTTCCCAGCCGGACTCGATCAGGGCTTTGGCGGCCCGAGCCGTGGTTTCTACGATCTCGGCCTCTTCCTTCTTGTCGTCGCGAAGGAAGGAGATATCGGAGTCGTCATACCAGAGCCGGGCGTCGGCCGGAACGTCGATCAGGTTGGCGAGAGCAGCACAGGCCATGCGCCACAGAGGGCGCAGAGTGCCATCGGCGAATCGCCGCCGAGCCTGAGAATAGTTTGAGTATGTGGCGGCTTGTAGCCCCTCGGACAGGCCCACAATGACGGGCGGGACTCCAGATGCCGCTGCGATCCGCGTCTCGCCATGGCCCTGAGTCTGTGTGAATTCGAGCTGGCGGAGATCGACTCCGACCGTTGAAACATCGGCACCCCCGCCGAGGAAGAGCGTCTTGTAGGCGTTGTCGAAGCCCTCGTGGGTCTCCTTGAACTTCTTCACGAAGGCGTCGAAGTCGTCCTGGCCGATCTCGACCGGCATCCGGACGATGTGCCCGAGCGTCGCCCCCGAGTCGAAGAACTTCTTCTTGTGGGTGTTTGCCGACCGGTCCGCCTGGATCTCCCGGATGACGGGGGTCAGCCACGTCATTCCGCGCCACCGGGCCTCAGGGTCCGGGATGGGGGCGTAGTGGGCGACCTCCTCGGGCATGAGGATGACCGACTGCGTGCTGTCGGCGGTGGCCAGCGGAGGCCGGTAGACGTAGCCGCCGATCCGCGCGTCCAGGGCCCAGGGGTTCCCCGAGGGCGACCAGACGACGATCTGGACGTGATCCGGCCGCATCCGCACGAGCCGGGCCGTGGGAGTGCCCTTGGCGGCGTTGCCGTACAGACCCTCGTCGTTGGTGTAAGTGATGTAGCTGTTACCCGCGATCGAGGCGTCCGCCTCCATGATCCCGAGCAGATTGCCGGTCTCGCCACCAGGCCAGGGCTTTTCGAGAATCTTCAGGGCCGGGGTGCTGAAGAGGTCGTTCGGCCGGTCCGAGCCGGGATTCGGACTCTTGGGCTTGGTGGGGCTGGTGTCCTTGGGGCTGTTGCCCGGCGGGGGAGCGAGCTTCTCCTCCGGCCTGGGCTTGCGGTTCGTCGGGGCCGGCCCCCCGTGCGGAGCGCCGTTGCGGAGACGCTGAAAGGCGAACCGAGCCTCACTGAAGACGAGCTGCCGTGTCTGGATGCACGCGTAGACGACGCCGTTGTCCTTGTAGAACTTCTGGACGTATCCGAGGTAGTCGTGCTCAAGGGTCTCGTGGTTGGGCCCGGTCGGGCTCCAGGAGACAGGGGAGTTGTTGAGGGCCCAGAAGTTGGGTTGGACGAAGCTCTTCTTACCGGTGAGCCTTCGGGAAAGCCTCATTACCCTACCTCGATGGTCAGCAGGCCGGTGATGGCTGCGAAGATGAAGCCGCCGACGATGAATCCTGCTGGCGGAAAGATCATGTAGCAGCCGTAAGTGACTAGAGCGCCAGCCACCAAGAGGCCGACCACGAGAACTATCTCGACAAGGGTCATTGAAATCCTACCCGATACGTGCTACGCCCACGCGACCAGGGGCGTAATTGGCTTCGGAAGGGCGTGAAGGGTCGCAACGCCCATGACCATCGCAATGCAGCCGTCGATCTTGCCTTTCGAGCGGCCCTTCTTCAGGACGAAGCCTCCGCGCTCCATTGGGATGGCCGTAGCGCCCTTTACGTGCCGGGCAAGCTCAGGGTCGCCGTTGTGGTGGATTCGGCCCTCCAGGATCATGCGGTAGGTCAGTCCGCACGCCGGGGCCATCTGGTCGGCGCTTTGGCTGAACTCAATGACCTCGTAGCCGTCCTCTTCGAGCAGGGATGCCGGAACCTCGAAGAATCGGGAGTCGTAGACGACTCCTCGGAATCCGCCGCGCTCGGAAGCTTTGTTGGGCGCTTGGGACCGGATATAGGCCCAGACATCGCGATGGGGGATCCGGCCGCCGTAATCCTTGGCGTTCCAGATCTTGGAGGTCACCGCGACCCGGATATCGTCCTTGTCCTCGCCACCGAGCCACTCGCAGCGGTTGACCGCCACGGAGTCCTGTTTGAGGGCCATATCCACGGACAGGACCCAGATGTTGGTCTTCGGCTTGGACTGCCATGTCTGGTGGCACTGATCCCAGGCTTGAGGGTGTTCACGCAACCAGGAGTCCTCGACGATCTCCGCCCAGGTGTTCGCGTAGTAGCGAATCCACTCGTGATTGGGGATCTTGCCCCATTCGGCCACTCGGTCGTTGACATCCCAGATGATGCCCGCAGCCGGACTCGCGTCCTGGCAGGCGATCCTTCGGTCCTCAGGCCGGTCGAAATTGAGTCCGGCGCGAGCCTGATAGATGTTGACCAGGAACCGAGGGTCTAGTGCCTGGTTCTGAAGGATCTTCATGCACCGCTTGTACATCGTACCGAGGATTGAATTGTCCTTGTCGAAGCCTGCGGTCGAGATGTTGATGATCCGGCCGGCCCCCCGGCCGATATCGGGCTGAGAAGCGTCCCAGGACATCCTTCGCTTCGAGGTGGACTTTCCGATGACGAAGTGGACTCGGGCTTTTTTGGTCCCTTCCTCACCCCACTCGTGCAGCTCGTCGCAGACGAACAGGTGCGGCAGGCCGCCCTCGTTGGTGCCCGCGATGGACGCGGTTCGGTAGACCCGGCCGGGCCTGGAGCCCTTGAAGCGGATCTCGGTGTCGTACACGTCGAACTGACCGCACAGCGGGGCTTCGGTCACGTCGTCGTCCCGGCCGCCCACCATGAGCGCGGCCTGGCCGAAGCACAGGTCCGCCTGCTCCCAGCTCGCGGCGGCGATGGCCACGTTGGGAGAGGCGGGCGCGATCTCCGGTGGCCCGCAGAACTCCAGGAGGACGATGGCCGCGACGAACTGCGTCTTGCCACCGCCAGTCGCCTCCATGCGGAGAGCCTCTTTGAACCGCCACTGGTCGCACTGCGGGCAATACTCGTACCAGCGGTAGAGGAAGAGCCGCTGATCCGGCATGGGGTTGAACGGCTGCCCGAAGAAGTCGCCCTCACCGAAGATCAGGTTTTCGCGCATCCAGCGAACGGCCATGCCGCCCAAACTCGGCCACATGCCACCGTTACCGGGGGCGTCCGGGTCCCAACCACAACGTGTACACGGCAAGTTGGGGATGTTGATCAGACA
>CAYRRR010000022.1:0-8043 GCA_964426755.1 uncultured Candidatus Saccharibacteria bacterium
TCTATCAACAACTGTCACGGTTTCCGCACACAAAGCAGGATATTAGCTTTAAGGTTGATCCGTCACGCCAATACCACGAACTATATAAAGTTATAGATACCGCACTCATCGACGTAGCTGAACAGCATGGTTATAGCTATAAAATTGAGGCGGTTGATGTCTACCATAAGTCGGGTAGTAATAATAAGCATATAACGCTTGGCCTAACACTTAGTCATGCTCAGCGAACGCTCACAACAAAAGAATTTAACAGTTTACTTGATAAACTCTCTGATATTGCAAAGCAAAAACTTAATGCAGTGCGCATCTAGTATTGACATACAGATTTTACAGTGTATATTATTGGAGTACTCGGTTGAGTCATATTGATTCCTGAGTCGAACTTTGACAGATGTATGATACAAAAATCATTGGGCGATAGTGCTAGTTTATTTTCTAAAGTAGATTAGTACTATTGTCTAATGATTGTAGGTTTGAAGAGGGACAGTTGCTTCTGGTGGTAGAAGCATTAGTGCTGGTGGGCACACTGAAACTCTTCACGTAAGCTCGATTGTCCGCACGAGGATCGCGGGATTCATGCAAGCGGGTGTGAATTGAGCATCGGTGAAACGCCGACACTCCAACGAGCTTACGAAATCTGAGGGTGGCCTATGGTTAATACGGGTTGATGGGGCTTCCCATTAATGACCATAGGTCACTCTCTGTTACGTGCGTAGTATACTTGCGCTTTAATGCGATTATAAAACTGCTACGCCAATTTGGGCGACGGCCGGGCAATCACCCATCCTTCCTCTCCCAGAGGGCCCGGAAGTCCCCTGTGCCGAGTCGGCAGTTCCCAGCTGCTGGCTCCGCGCCCGGAGGTCCCGCCACGCCGTGATGCAAGTCAACTTCACCATGGCGGGACCTCCGAAGGCCTATTAGAAAGATACGTCGAGAGTTAGTTGAGTTTGAGCTTTTTGCTCCTCCTTTCTTTCCGTTTACAATCATACATCTGTCTCTTCTCTATAGAGTACATAAACAATTGTGTATTGTTAGAGCAGAGTATTGAAAAAAACTGATAAAACAGTATAATATATTAGCTTTGGTTGAGCTACGCTCCCAAGATGCGAACATTGACAAGTGTAGATGTAAAACGGATATAGCGTTTCATTTCAGTTACTAATACCCACGCACGATTTTTTTTGAGACATCAGCTACCAAATCTAGGGGGTGATATGATTGTCTAGAAAAGTGAAGTGCAACAACTGCGGCGGTAAGGGTCGCGTTCACTCCGCATGGGACACCAATAACGACGGCAAGATCTGCCGTGAATGTGGTGGCCGTGGAGAGGTCGAACAGCGCTGAGTTTATGATGGGGTACCGTGTATCGTGTGATAATCGCATTGTCATGCGGTACCCCATCATTACTCCATAAACTTTTATCCCATACGTATCATCTACACTTGTCTTTTTATTCTGTCCTAATTCTGGCTCAGGCTATATACTACATTTGCATGAAACATATCTGGAACATTTTACGTTTTACGTCACAATTGTGGCCCTACTATGCTACAGTAAGCGCCCTTAGTGTTATTTTAAGCTTATTAAACATGCTCTTGCCGTTTCTGAGCGGACGGGCAATTGACGAAATTCAAAAAGGCACTGCTGCCGAATTTAGCTTGGTTGTGTGGTTGGCGGTCGGTATTTTTGCTATGGATTTCAGCACAACGATTGTATCAAACATTGCCGGCTTTTATGGTGATCAGATGTCTGAAAAGCTGCAACGGTTGCTGTCGCGGCGTTACTATGAGCACATATTGGGTTTATCACAAAAATATTTTGATCAAGAACTTTCCGGCAAAATCATCAATCGTCTGACACGGTCTATTGAACAAATTGCTAGTTTTATGCATATGTTCAGTAATAACTTTTTGCAGTTCATTTTTAGTACCGTTTTTGCGCTGGCAATAATAGCTTTTTATAGCTGGCCAATAGCCTTGCTGCTCTTTTTGTTATACCCCATTTATATTTGGATGACGGTGAAAACAAGCGGAAAGTGGATGCAATATCAGCATCAAAAAAATCAATACCGTGACCGGGCGACTGGCCGTTTTGCAGAAAGTATTAATCAAATCAAAGTTGTTAAAAGCTATATACAAGAAAAGCGTGAGTTAGCATATTTAGATAAACAACTAAGGGGCGTTATTAAAGTTAATCGTCCCCAGTCAATGTTGTGGCATAAACGAGATGTTCAACGAAGAGTGGTATTGAATGTCATATTTTTTGGGGTATATCTGCTGATATTTTTGGGTGGCGTGCGAGGCAATTTTACCCCCGGTCAGGCTGTCGCGCTCATTCTTTACGCAATGCAAATTAGAATACCAATATTTACGATTAGTTTCTTGGTTGAAAACACTCAACGAGCAGTCGCTGATAGCAAAGACTATTTTGAAATTATGAACTTGCAACCTGCTATTGAAGATAAACCAGGCGCTAAAGCAATTGCTATCAATAAAGGAGAAATTGCATTTCGTAACGTCATTTTCTCTTACAGTAATAAAAAAGTACTTGATGATATAAGTTTTAACGTAGAGCCAGCAACCAAGGTTGCCTTGGTAGGTGAGAGCGGTGAGGGTAAAACGACGATTACGAGTTTGTTAATGCGGTTGTACGAACCGCAAGCCGGCTCGATAGCCATAGATGGTACAGACATTGCAACCGTAACTCAGGCAAGTTTACGTGCCAATATTGGAGTTGTTTTTCAAGAACCGGCATTATTTAGCGGCACCATTAAAGAAAACATTGCCTATGCAAAACCTTCTGCTAGCAACAAAGAAGTTGAAGACGCCGCAAAAGCGGCGAACGCGCATGAATTTATACATACATTTGAAAAAGGTTACGATACGGAGATCGGAGAACGCGGCCTAAAGCTAAGCGGTGGCCAGAAGCAACGAATTGCGATTGCAAGAGCCCTTCTTAAGGATGCGCCAATTTTAATTTTAGATGAAGCAACCAGTAGTTTAGATAGTAAAAGTGAACAAATGGTACAAGAAGCCTTGAAACGGTTAATGCGCGGCCGCACAACGCTGATTATTGCGCACCGGTTAAGCACTATCCAGCATGTAGACCAGATAATTACACTTCGAAACGGCAAAGTTGATGAAGTTGGGTCACCGAAAAAACTTGCCAAATCGGGTGGTATTTATGCGCAGCTACTTAAACTGCAAAGTGGTAAAACTGAATCCACTAAGAAAAAATTGCAAAAGTTTGAAATTAAAGCCTAGCTGACGTAAAAATTACCTTAAATTTTTATCATGCCAGACTTTTAATTCATTAAGGGTGCGGTATACTTTAATAACAAGATAACGAAAAGGGGAGAATCATGGCAAAAACAACGCAGCGTGCGTTTGCCCTCAGTTTGGCAATATTGTTTGCTATTACCACCGTTGGTTTTAGTGGTTTTGTAATATGGCAGATGTATCAAGAGAATAAAGATGCTAACAGCGAGCGCACGAATGCCTCGCAGCAAGAGCAATCAGCAAATCAACAACAGGAGGATCCATTGAGAGGACAGAAATTAGACAACTTTACACCCGTTGATAAGGTTACAGAACTTAAAATTGAAGACATTAAAGTAGGCGACGGTAAAGAAGCAACCGCCTCATCTACCGTTGTGGCACATTATACCGGTGCGCTTGCGAAAGATGGCACTATCTTTCAGAGTTCACTTGGCGGTGAGCCACCTGAGTTTTCGCTTGACCAAGTGATTGCTGGCTGGAAGGAAGGTGTTCCTGGTATGAGAGTAGGTGGAAAGCGACGCTTGTTAATCCCAGCAGATAAAGCCTACGGCGAGCAATCCCCATCAGAAGATATTCCCGCTAACTCTGACCTTGTATTCGATATAGAGCTACAAGAAGTAAAATAGCAAAAAACACAACATATAGCGTCTTGCAAAAAACACAAGCACTATATACAATAATTAGTGGACCCGATACATCAAATAAAAATCATAAAAACAGACCGAATACAAAGGGAGGCTTCTTGATTGAGTGAGGTATCAAGAAGAGTATACCGGTCGCCAAAGGAGGGTAACTATGGCAAAGAATATTACAATTTATACCACCAATACTTGTGCGTATTGTTCTATGGTAAAAAGGTTTTTATCAGCCAAAGGTAAAAGCTATGAGGAAGTTAATCTTGACCAAGAGCCGGCGCGACAAAAAGAAGCGTTAGAGCTTAGCGGCGCTTTAACGGTACCGGTAACAGTCGTCACCAAAGAAGACGACAGCAAAGAAGTGGTGGTAGGCTACAACTTAGCAAAACTTGCCCCTGCAGTAGCGTAAACGTTTTTGCTGTCACGACACATCGTTAAAGGCTGCGGTGCGCCTTCACGGTATGAAAAATACCGTTCAGTGTGCTCCTCGCTTTGCCTCGTGCTGCGGCAGCAAATTCCGTTTACTCTAAGTTTATTGAAGATATTTAAGTTGCGGTGCTGAGATAGACACGGCATAATGAATGAGAGCAAATATGGCGGATAAAGAAATACACGATGTAATAATGGTGGGCGCTGGGCCAGCCGCTTTAAGTGCGGCAATATACACGACAAGAGAAGACATAGATACCGTTCTGTATGAAAAAGGTGTTATTGGCGGTTTGGCAGCAATCACTGATTGGGTTGATAATTATCCGGGGTTTCCTAAAGGTTTAGCTGGTCTTGATTTAGCTGAAGATTTACGCAAGCAAGCAGAACGTTTTGGGGCCGATATACGCGTTGGTGAGGTCTTAAGTCTGTCGTTAGAAGATGACGGCACAAAAAAAGTAGAAACAACTGATGGTCCGCTTTTTGCGAAAGCTGTTTTAATTGCCACCGGCAGTGATTATAAAAAGATTGGTGTACCGGGCGAGGCAGAGTTTTACGCTCGTGGTGTTCATTACTGTGCCACCTGCGATGGAGCGTTTTATCGCGATAAGCGCTTGGTAGTGGTGGGCGGTGGAAATTCGGCGGCTCAAGAAGCATTATTTTTAACAAAGTTTGCAAGTCACATTGATATGTTGGTGCGAAGCAAGCTGAGAGCGTCAGATGTTCTCATTAAAGAGTTAGAGAAAAATGACAAAATTACGCTGCACCTCAACACTACAACCGATGAAATCGTGGGTGAGGACAGCAAAATTGTTAAAGTTATAGGCACGAAAGATGGTCAGAAGATTGAATTTCCAACTGACGGCGTGTTTGTGTTTGTGGGGTTATTGCCGAACACCGACTTTTTGAAAGGATCTGCCATAGAGCTTGACGAAGTAGGTCTTATTAAAACCGACGAAAATTTACATACCAACATGAACGGTGTTTTTGCGGCTGGCGATGTCCGCAGCGGTGCAACTATGCAAATTGCCAGCGCCGTGGGTGAGGGTGCAACCGCAGCCCTGCGCATCCGTGAATATTTAGAAGAAAAATAGTACGCTATATATAGCGTACTGACACCATATATAGCGTTTTCACGCTTAGTGTGAAAATTATAAATCAGCGTAGCCGTGAAAGTAATCTGTAATCACTTGGCGAGAAGGCACAACTTGCCGTAAGTCGTTTGTAAGTTTTTCAACTAATTTTTCAGGTCCTGACAGATAATACAATGCACGATCATTTTTGTTAGCTAGTTGCACGATGCGTTTAGCAGTAAGGCGACCGGTCAAACTGCTCCAGCTTTTAGTAGGCTGCGAAACGACATAGTGAACATGAGAAAGATTTCGCTCAAATAGATCTTTAGCAATGAACTGATCAGGTGTTTGCTCGGCATAGATAAGGGTGATATCACGCTTCTGTCCGGTATCTTCAAGCCATTTAGTAATACTTCGAAACGGCGTGATACCAATGCCGGCAGCAACGAAAACAAGTGGCAAGGTTTTGTCTTTGGGTAAAATAAAGTCGCCCATTGGCTCGGCAAAGCTAAGCTCAATTTCTGGCTGCAATGATTGTAGCGCAGTCATGTAGCTAGAACTGGGCATAGAAAATTTGGTAGTAATCGCAAGTAAATTTTCGGTGGGAGAAGAAAAAACCGTAAACCAGCGCCTTTCTCCACGGGCATCGGGATTATTGTGCGGCAGATAAAGTTCGGTAAATTGACCGGGCACATTGTTAACGGGCTTATTAGTTTTGAACCAAAACGTCTTAATGGTTGGTGTCAGCTGTTCAATATGCTGCAGCTTAGCGTTCACGGCCATCTCGTACTTTAATCATTTGCTGCGGATAATCGGTGCAAATGTCTATATCCTTATATAAGAAACTGTACAAACGAGCTATCCATTCTTTATCAAGCCAATACACGTATATAGAGAGGTTTTTTCTACGGGCTAAATAGTAGGTTAAGGGGTTTAAAATTGCATAATGTATGCCAATGCCATCGGCTTTAAGCTTAGTTGCCGTGTTGAGGATGTCAAATGGGCTATGGTGTTCAAGTGCGTAACAATAGGCGTCAGGTGAGTATTTTTTTATGGCTTTAAGCATATGGTGATTAAACGAGGCATATCTAATATCAAGGTCAGGAAATTTTTTGGTGATTTTGAAAATTCGTTCGGGCTGAATGAATTCTTTAATATCTAAGATTGCTCCGTTCGGAATATGCTGTAAAGCTTCTTCAAGTGTCGTGAGGTGGGGGAGCGGAATTCTAAGTTCTGTAAGTGTGTGATGGGCGATCGTTAAATCAACATCATAAGTTTTTTTGAGATTTGCTTCATGGCTCAAGACCAACTTATTGTCTTTTGTCATACGAACATCAAGCTCAATGAGGTCAGCGCCTGATCGAACGCCAGCTTTTATGCTTTCCATGGTGTTTTCAAGCGCTAATCCGCCAGCACCGCGATGTCCAATTATTTTCATGATACAATTACTTCTAGTTTACACCATAAGATCATAAGGAGTAAGAAGTGTCAGACGTAAGTTATGGTAAGGATGCACCAGAAGTCATCAATGTGATTATCGAGATTCAAAAAGGCGGCGTAAATAAATACGAGGTCGATAAAGAAACCGGCCGGATATTTTTAGACAGGGTAAATGGTACCGCAAGCTTGGGTTATCCGTCTGATTATGGGTATGTTCCCGATACATTATGTGAAGATGGTGATCCGCTTGACGCGCTGCTCATTATTGACGAGTCAGTACCGCAAGGTGTGGTCGTACCTGCCCGACCGATCGGTGTTCTCAAAATGATTGATGATGGCGAGGGTGACGAAAAGCTTATCTGTGTGGCCGCTGATGATGTGACAAAAGCACATATCAACGATGTGCAAGATCTGGGTCATAATTTTAAACCGATGATCGAACATTTTTATACTCAATACAAAGCCTGGAAAAAGAACTGGCAAGGCACACCAGTTAGTTTCAATGGATGGGGTGATGCAAGCGAGGCAAAGGAAATCATTCGACAATCGATTGAGCGTGCCGGCAAATAGTTCTTAATTATAAAACTGCTTATGCTACAATACCCCTAGAGGATAAACGAGGGTAAAACATGAAAACAAAAGTTGCAATTAACGGGTTTGGGCGCATTGGCCGAAACGCCTTTAAAATTGCGTTTGATCGTTCTGACATAGATATCGTTGCTATCAATGATTTAACAAGCACTGAAACGTTGGCATATTTGTTAAAACATGACTCTAATTATGGTGCGTACGATAAAACAGTTGCATTTGATGAAGGCAATATTGTCGTTGAAGGTTATAAAATACCTGTAACTGCTGAAAAGGATCCAAAAAGCCTACCCTGGAAAGAGCTTGGCGTAGATGTTGTAATAGAATCAACGGGTAGATTTACAAAAAGTGAAGATGCTCGTATGCACCTTAAAGCGGGCGCTAAAAAAGTGGTATTATCCGGTCCGACAAAAAGCGGCGATGTTGACACTATTGTGCTGGGCGCGAATGATGACAAGTTAGAAAAATCAACTGATGTAATCAGTAACGCCAGCTGCACCACTAACTCATTAGCTGCCGTAATGTCTATTATGGATGAAGCGTTTGGTGTTGAAAAAGCCATGTTAACGACAGTTCATAGTTATACTGCCAGCCAGGTTTTGC
>CAYRRR010000023.1:0-2907 GCA_964426755.1 uncultured Candidatus Saccharibacteria bacterium
CATCGTGGAATCTATGGCGCCGAGCGCCACATCATCGGTGTCTGTTCCGACTGCCGGGATCAGATGATGGAGTGGGGCTGGGAGATGATGTTCCCGGCCAAGGATGATGCCGATGCCGCTGCGTAAGTTGCTCGCTCGGGAACTCACCCGCCTGTTGGGCGCGGGTGCCAGGCGGGGGTTCACTGCGGGCACGGTGAAGATCACTCTCACCGAGAACGAGGCCAGCGACTTGCTGCGCATCTTGGAGGGCATCGAGTAATGGGATCGACGCCCCGCAGGCATAGGTTTCAAGTTCCCCTGGCTACTCGCAGTACGGACATCTACGTGGGGCCGGCGAAGGAGGAGAAGCAATGAGCGGTGAGCACATACATGCGAACATCGAGACTCGTATACGGTACGCCGTGAGGGGCTTGGTTAATGCGAAGTCCAGACTGAGGGCAGCCCAGCGCAGAGTCGAAGTTCTAGAAGGAACCGTTGCTCGCTATCAGGCGGAAGTGGACGAACTTCGCGCTCGTTGGCATTGTTGCGAATGTGAAGCCGTACGGGAACGGCATCGTGGGTAGCACTCCTCGAAGGCACCGTTATCAGGTGCCTCTCGCCACCCGGTCTACGGACATCGACTCATTGAACCAGTGTCCTGGCGCCTGGGTGCTGCGCTTGATCCATGAGAAGGATCAGATGCCGGCGTCGTACTTCATCCTTGGCGACAAGGTGCACCAGACCATCGAGGTCAGCATCCAACTCGACCTCGATCTTGACTGGGCCACCCGTCACCTGACGGCTGCCCTGGAGCGGGAGATCGAGAGGGTGGACGGGTTGCCCGTCCTTGAATCGTCCCGTCGTGGCATGGACACCATCGTCGAAGATGGGCAGAGGATGATTGCCAACTGGTTCCGCTTCACCCATCCCGACAGCCCGAAGCGGCATCCCATCTACAATGAGTACCAGTGGCCGCCCGAGACTGAAGTCGAGTGGCACAACATGGGCATCCGCTACCCGACATGGGGCAGCACGGATGCCATCTTCACCGCCAAGGATGGAGAGTCCAAGGCCATCGTTGACTGGAAGACCAGCGCCTCAGCGCAGAAGGGATACGATCAACTCCACTTCTACCGCTACGGGCTTGGCTTGCCCGAGGCCAGGGCCTGGTTTCACAATGTTGACCGGGTGCAACTGCGTGCCGTGATCCAGGAGGCGCCCGAATACTGCGGGGATGATGCTGTCCTGGCACGCATCGAGTTCGCTGAGTCCACCAAGGATCGCATCCTCGACACCGGCAGGGTGTCGTTCACTCCCGACTGGTACTGCAACTTCTGCCCGGTACGAGATGCATGCCCCAAGGAGGGGCCGAACCCCCGGCAAGCCCTGGATGACCTGACCAGGGCGATGCCCTTGCTGCGTCCGTTGGAAGAAGTCATCGAAGTTGCCTGAAGGTGCTTGGGCATAGATACCATGCCCTGCTACACTCTCCCTTCCAGAGCCTAGAGGAGGCAACACAGAAATGGCACTCAGCCGCACCGAGATTCGCAGAATCACATTCCTCTCACTACTGAGCAGCGCTGTTCAGATTCACAACGAGGAGGAGACCGCATACGACATCGCTGGCTACTTCCTGAAGCGCATGGAAGATGACGGGTTCCTCGATGAGGAGGTTGGAAGCTCACGCCCTACTCAGCGTTCCGGCGGGCGGAACGGCTACTCCAACGGGCGGGGTTCAAGTGGACGGTCATCGAGGAGTGGTAACCGGGGTGGCGGCATGCGCGACCCGGACGGGCCACCCAGCGACAAGCAGGTGGCCTTCGTGCTGAAGCTCACCGACGAGTACAGCGAAGACGAGCTGTACGACATGACCAAGAAGCAGGTTTCCGACCTGATCGAAGACCTCACCGGCTGATGAAGTCCCTCGCCTTGATGTGGCGAGGAGCAAAGAAAAGGGGTCGTCCTGTGACGATCCCTTTTCAACCTCTGGCCGACATCGTTGAGTTTCATACCGGCCAGCTCGCTGTCCTGGCCGGCGGGCCAGGCGGCGGCAAGTCCCTGGTCGCCACCAACTGGGTACATCGGAGCACCGACAACATCCTGTATGTGGCGCTGGACGATGCCACTTCCATTCGCAACCGCCTGTCGGCGTTGGCGCTCGGGCGCTCAGCCCGAGACTTCCACTCCGATGACGCTGACTACTGGTACGAGAGGCTGGATGCAGGGGAGAAGGGCAACCTGTTCATCACCGAGGGTGTGCAGACGGTGGAATCCATCGAGGCGAACATCATCGCCAGCCATGAGTTCTGGGGTGAGTATCCCACCCTGGTCATCATCGACAACCTGAAGGACATCCACATGGAGGGCTCCAATCAGGGGGAGACTGGGTTCTACACGGTGATCGTGCCGGCCCTGAAGGACTTGGCTGCCAAGTACGACGTGGCAATCCTCGGACTGCATCATGTCCTTCGCCGCAGCGGGGAGAAGGGGAAGGATTACGGCGACGGCACCACGCCCCTCAACCTGACCAGTCTCCTGTTCGGCGGTGAGCGGGACGCCGCCCTGGTGCTGGGGGTGTACCAGACTTACAACCGGGATGGTATCTACGTCCAGATCCTGAAGCAGCGGGATGGGGAGGCCGACGCCAAGGGCTTCCTCAAAGTTCGACTTGACTGGAACCCGGACACTGGTACACTCTGGTCGCGGTAGTTCAATGCAGAAGCAATGCCATCTTTGCGAGCGGAGCGATGTGATCGCCAGGGGCTTGTGCCATCGCTGCTACCAGCGACTCCTGTGGCGCAAGAAGAACAACCCTGACACCTGGGGTGGCTGGCCTTACCGTCGTGAGCGCCTGGAGCTGGGCGACGAGTGCGCCTACTGCACGGGCGAGCCGTACGCCCGTGACCTGTGCCGCAAGCATTACCGCCG
>CAYRRR010000023.1:3007-7837 GCA_964426755.1 uncultured Candidatus Saccharibacteria bacterium
AAGAAGCGAAGCGATAGAACGGATGGCAATTGCGCTAGTTCCAAGCCTGCAGGTGGTGCTGGACGGTGGTTCTGTTCCGTCGTCCCCCACCACATTTGACAGGGTGAAGGCAGCCGCTGCCCTGGATGCTCTCCTCGACTACCTAGAGGACGCGGACTTCGACCGCGTGTTGTGGGAGGCGCATGCGGAGTATGAGTATGCCCGTCAGTGCTTCGATGAGGCGGTTTCTGCCGAGGCTGACCTACACCGGGTGGCACCGGACGAGCCGTGGGCGGACTTGGAGAAGTACCGGCCCTGGTTCTCCTCCTTCGTGTTGGCGGTGCTCAGGAAGGAGGCGGCGAATGGCTGACTACTACAAGGCGACAAGACCGGACGGAACCGACTTCCGAACCGGCACCATCAAGTACGAGGTTGGGAAACGGACAACCCATCCAACCTCGAAGAGACGGGTGAAGGACGACCCCTCCACCTACCTGTCAGCGTCCACCGTGCCTACTGACTGTACGGGATTCGAGTGGCCGTGCCGCCTGTTCCTGGTCAAAGGTGTGGGCAGGGCGATGACGGCCACCGGCTTGCCAAACAAGCGGGCGTTCCTGTCCGTGGACGTGGTGGAGGAACTGCCGGCCCACATGGTGTTCGGCCCGCAGGGTGAACTGGTGGTGTCGCTGATCGAACGGGCCGCAAGGCTCACCAGCGACGAAGCGAAGCAATTGTCCGCAGCCGGGGCCGCAACCTGGCTCACAGCCAGGGCCGCAGCCAGAAACGCGGCCAGAAACGCAGCCAGAGATGCAGCAGCCAGGATTGCGGCCTGGGGCGTAGCCAGAAACGCGGCCAGGTTCGTAGTCGGAGACGCAGCCGGGGACGCAGCCATGGCTCTTGTTGTCCGCGACCTGATCGGTTCCAGTGGTTTCTCCCAAGCCCACTACGACTCGCTGACCGGCCCGTGGCGGAAGGTGATCGGCCCAGTTCATCCTGACGATGAGCCAGTAGAAGGGGAGGAGTCCGAATGATGAGACTTGAGGACTGTTTCGTCCGCCTCGTGAGAACCTCGCACGATCCGACGACGAGCAACGCCGCGTCCCAGCCGATGACCGAGGCTGACGTGTTGGAGTTGGCCCGCTCACTAGAAGGGGCAGAAGTGGTGGACGCGGAATGGTTCGGCCAGTCGTACGCCGACTACTGCGTTCCTGTTGGAAACACCGGCCCCTTCCTGGTGATCCCCCTACCAGACGAGGAGGAGCGATGAACCGGTGCGAGAACTGCGGCAAGTTCGCCCGGTGGGAGGACTTGGCCTGGGACGAGGAGAACAGCCTGGACATTCTCGGCAACCTCACGCAGCGGTGGCCGAGCTACCACAAGGCCGGAACTGGATGCGCTGAGAATAAGACTTCCGCTGAGACTCGGCGCGACCTCTACGCGTGTCCTCCGTCTTGCCGCTGTGAAGGAGGAGAGGATGGCTGACTTCGATTGCGAGAAGCGTCGCTTCACCACTCGTAGCGACGCCAAGCAGTTCGCATCCAGACACATTGAAGTCTTCGGGCGCCAGCGCCCGTACCCATGCGACAACTGCCTCGGCTGGCACCTCACCAGTAAGGGAATGGAGACTGCCGTCTGGTATCGGAAGCAGCGTGCGGCATAAGGTAGCCATCGATGCCGTGGTGGCAGTGTCGCCGCGGGACTCCGGACATCTCTACACGGGCGTCGTCGTCCACTACCGGGACGACGCCGAGCCTCGCTACCTCGTCATCGAGACTGATGCGCTAGGCCGGCACCCGCATGGCCGGCCCATCTGGAGGGATGCTGACGACTTGACGCCTCTCGGGCGCAAGTCTCGCAAGCCGGGACGCATCTACCGCCGCATCCAGCGGGAACTAGGCGAGCCAGAGCAGAGGCCGTGCCTCTGCGCGTGTTGCAGTCATGTCCCAGGATTCGATGATGGGGAAGACTGACAAGGGCGAGCTGCTTCGCGCCTACCTGGAGGGCAAGGGCTTCCGCATCCCTTCAGGTTTCGGCTGGCGCAAGATGCGTTGCATCAATGCTGACGGCCATCCGAGGGGCGACCGCCATCCCTCGGCTTCGATCAACCTTCAGACCGGGTACTACAACTGCTTCGCCTGCGGGCTCAGTGGTGATGTTTATGACCTGGCCTATACTCTGGATGGATTGACATACCGACAGGCTTCTGCCACACTGGGTGGTGCACGAAAGCCCAACGTGGAGGAGCCAACATGGTTGTAGGAGCACAGCAGTACGTCACCGGGGATTCCTGGCCCGCCATCTTCCACTCACAGATCGACTGCTGGCGCCTGCGTGCCACCATCGACAAGAACGGTGAGCCCAGGCTCCAGGCCATCTACGACGACGGTGATGGCGGGCACTACATCAAGCGGGGCAACCAGCAGCGCAGCATCAGGGAATGCACAGAATGCCCGCCGGCATTGGAGTGGAGCTGGCAGAAGGCCGGCGCCTGCTTTGCCTCGGGCGAAGACATGATTACCCCTTCCGATGAGGCTGAGGCCCGCCGCCTCCTCGATGAGTATTGCGCTCGGTGCCCGGTGGTGACCGAGTGTGCGCAGTTCGCTGTCGCCCGCATCAACGAGATGACGGGGATTTGGGGAGGCCAGTGGATCGCTGACGGCAGCTCGCCCAGACGCAGGCGGCTGCGTGCTTCGGCATTGACAGAGTTGTCTGCTATAGTCAGTATGGATGACGCCGCATGACATCGAATCATTTGCGACATCGAGGGGGTTTTCCGCCTCCACTCTGGAGAAGTATGGCATCCGTGTCGAGGATGGGGTCGTGGTGATCCCGCTGCTCGGACGCAACGGGCATGTTTGGTATGAGAGGGAACACAGGCCGGGAGGCAAGCCTAAGTACCTGTCGCCCAAGGGCGTGGAGCCCCACCTGTACAACCCGTTGGGGTTGGGGCCGCACTCGCCTGAAGTGTGGCTGGCTGAAGGGGAGTTCGACACCATCGCACTCATCGAGGCAGGTGCCCCAGCCTGCGGAGTGTTGGGGGCCAACAGTTTCTACTCGCCCTGGGTTCACCTGTTCAGTGGGGCCAGGGTGGTTCTGGCCTTCGATCCTGATGACGCCGGCAAGCAGGCCGCCGACAAGATTGCCGGCCAGTTCGGTCAAATGACCACGGTGGACGTATTCGACATACCTCCGCAGTACGGAGACATCAATGACTGGTGGAAGGCAGACCCGTCTGGCCTGCGTCGAGCGGTACTGGAGTTCTGATGATCGTCCTATTGATTCTCCTGACAGCAATCCTGACTGCTGCCGTCGTCTGGTTCTTCTCCTATCGGGCGGGCTTTGAGCATGGCTACGTCGAGGGCCATGCGATCGGGTGGAAGAAGGGTGTTGACGCCCTTATGGCGCAGGCCATCAAGGCCACCTTCGCCCACGGCGAGGAAGAATGAGCAAGGACTCCTACACCACGGCCGACCTGAATCCCCGCTCTGCTGCCGTCACCCAAATGCGCATGACGGTGCAGCGCGCCCTCGATCTGGTGGCTGCGTTCGATGAACTAGAGCCAGGGCTGGATTGGCAGGATGTTCCCGGCGCCACCTACCGCAAGATCATCGGGGAGCGGTACCAGTTCAACCAGATGCTCTCCGAGTGTTGGAATCGGTACAAGTCGGGCCGGTTCTTCACCGAGATTCTGGACTTGGCGGCCAACCTGCCGCCCTCCGACCAGAAGAAGTTGGCCAAGCAACTGAAGGACATCGAGAGGAGGGCCGCTGATGTCGCTGCGGGACGACGTAGCCGAAGCAGCCGGGGTCGCAAACGAGCTGCTTGACAGGCTGAACGGACTCATGGAGTGGTATATCCCTGACGGGATGGTGGTCGCCAAGTTGGACAGGGCTCGCTCCTATTCGATCACCGTCCTCGGTGAGCTTCAGCGAGCCGTCTTCCACCTGGACGGCGAGCCGATCTGATGGGGGAACTTTCCGGGGCGGAGAGTGTTCCCCTTATGGTGGCTGATCCACAACCGCTACGCATCCTGTTCTTCGACATCGAGACCGCCCCTATGCGGGCCTACATCTGGAGCCCGAAGCAGGATTACATCCCGCACAACCAGGTCATATCCGACAGCTTCATGCTGTGCTGGGCCGCCAAGTGGAACGATGGCAGCAAGGTCATGTCAGCCAAGTTAACGCCCGAGGAAGTGGCTGAGGCCGACGACTCCCGCATTGCTGCGGCCCTGGCCGACCTGGTGCGGGAGGCCGATCTGGTCTGCGCCCACAATGGGGATCGGTTCGATGTCCCTCGACTGAATGCCCGGCTCCTGATGAACGGACTAGAGCCGGTGCCCCCGGTGGAGAGCATTGACACCCTGAAGCTGGCGAAGAAGTCCATCGGTGTGGCCCACTACAACCTGGACGCTCTGGCCCGAGCCTTGGGGCTCGGCACCAAGATCAAGACCGACTTCGATCTGTGGCTGAAGGTGCTGGAGGGCAGCGAGGTGGCCATGCAGCACATGACTCGGTACTGCAGGAACGATGTTGTCCTGCTGGAGAAGGTTTTCGAGAGGCTGCGCCCCTACGCCCGTGGCCTGCGCCGCCTCACTGGGGGCGGTGAGGGTGCTTTCTGCCCCTACTGCGGGAGTAGGGAGTTCGAACGTCGAGGCACCCGGCACACCAGCGCCGGCAGCCAGCAGCGGTTCCACTGTCTCAATGATGAGTGTGGCCGCTACTTCCACCACAAGACGAGTGATGCGAACAAGAGAGAGATGAGGCCGACACCCTGATGGAACTGAACGCAAACGACATCATCGTGCACCTGAAGAACAGGATCGCAGACCTGGAGCTGGAGAATGCTGTC
>CAYRRR010000024.1:0-6969 GCA_964426755.1 uncultured Candidatus Saccharibacteria bacterium
TCTGTAAGTACTGTTCAGATAGTATAGGTCAACTTATGATGCCTGTGGGATTCCTGAAGAATTCGTTAATGCTTATCATGACAATAAATAGACTAAACGTACAATACATTATATAATACTTATTGAAACCAATGGTTTCGTTCTTTTTCACACGAGAAGATAGGAGGTTGTAAGTTCTTATAGGTGTCCAGAGGCGGGAATTTGGAGTAGAAATGAGAAAAACAACAACCGGCCTTATGGGAGTTATTGGCGCTTTCACGCTGATTGCTTCGCTTATCATGGGCTCAGGCACTGCAGGAGCTGCTGTCTCTGATGCAGGAAAGATCAAATCAGTTGAGGCTGAGATGAAAACCCTGCTGGAAGAGCAGATGCCGATGACAGGTGTAGTTACGGCGTCGCAATCGGGCAGCAAGTACAGTTGTCCTCTCATTGCACTGACGTGCACGCTCTATGTGTCCTATTCGAGGACAGTCGACATTCACAATGCCATCAAAGGGGCAGGACCCACTGCAGCAGCGACTACAGTGGGAAAGGTAATTTGCTCATTGATTCCGCCACTCAAGCCTTTTAGCGCGGGTTGTGGAGTGCTGGTGGCAGCCAGGATGGGTCAGATTCAGGACCAAGCGGCATATGCAGTACGGCGTCAGCGATGTTTGGAGGTCAAAACCACAAAGCCAATGCCAGTATCGATTCCGCCAGGCAACCCACCAGTAACCATAATCAGTATTGGCACATGGGATACCGGTGACAGCGGAACAGGTGGGAGGGTTTGCAAATGAATCCGCGAACCAAGAAGACCCTTAGGGTCATCGACCTGGTACTCAGTATCGGGGTGGTGGCATGGGCGTTTGCCGCAGAGCCTGAGCCGACTTGGGTTCCTGTTGTCATCATCGTGGTACTGGGCGTGTTGCTCACTGGCATACCAGAACTTGTTGACAAGCTGAGGAGGCGCTATACCTAAACGTGTGATGCTTCGCTGGCGGGGGAGAGTCTATTTAAGACTTTTGGTGCAATAGCCACCTTAATCCCCCGCTAGCGATTTCGTTTCAATAAGTGTGTGCTTATTCTGATGAGTCCAAAAGGACGAAAAGCGAAGCCTGTGAAAATTCTTATAGGGACACCGTTGTTTTTGGCGTACGCTGAAATATATTCATTAACGAATAGAGGGGTTGTTTCAATGAATGAAATTGCAGACTATGCGCTTGTCACGACAATTGCGGTGGTTCTATTGGCGATAGCTCAGATTATATTTTTAGTTGTCATCACAGTGCTTGGATTGAAGATTTTGAACGTTGTACGCGAAGCAAGTCAAACGGTTTCTATGAGCAAAGAATTTGTTACCTCGTTGCGTGAACAGCAACGACGAGAGGTATCACTATTTAAATTAGGATTATTTGCCTTCAAGCAATTTGGCCGATTAAAGCGTAAGAAGAGATAAGAGAAAGGAGTGCATAATGATGAAAAATAGTAAAACCGCAGGTTCAGCCTTAGCCGCCGGGCTTATAATGGGAGGCGTGGGGGTTATGGCGGGATTATTGCTTGCACCACGAAGCGGCCGTGAAACTCGCATTCAATTAGCAGAGAAGAAAAAAGAAATGATGGGTAGGGCTAAAAATGCAGCTAATGAATTTAAGAATACAGCTAAAAGTACTGCTGATGATGTAAGCCAACGCACAAAAACAGTTGCCTCTAATGTTAAGTCGATTGCACAAGATCGCAAAGATGATACCGATAAAGTTGCTGAAGAAGCACGTGAGTCTGTTAACAAAACTAAATCTGACATTAAGGAAACTACGCGCCAATTGCGCAGCTAAGATATCGGTACGATAAACTAAATTGCGTTTGTACAACTGGTGTACAATACGTATATGATTGCTATCGCGCTTGCGATTTTACCTGTCTTTATTCTGTTGTTAATTACCGAGGGGCTTTGGCGGTCCAATGCATTGCGCGGTGAATCAGCGAGAAAGCTTATACATATCATTGTTGGTAGTTACGTTGCGTTTTGGCCTTTTATTATCAGCTTTGAGGCGATCCAGGCTATCAGCGCCGCCTTTTTACTGGTGGTCGGCATCTCTTTGCGGTTCGGTATTTTTAAGTCTATTCATGGTGTTGCTCGCCAAACTTGGGGAGAGATTATGTTTGCGGTCGGAATCGGTTTAATTGCCGTTTTAACTACCGAACCATGGGTTTTTGCTGCCTGTATACTTCATATGAGTGTGGGCGATGGACTAGCCGCGCTGTCAGGTCTACGTTGGGGTAAATCAAACAGTTACAGTATTCTGAACCATAAAAAAAGCGTGGTAGGTACGGCAGTATTCTGGATGTGTTCAATCATCATTACGTCTATTGCAATTGCCTATTTGCCTGAAGGTCCAGAAAATACCCTTTGGCTATTAACATGGTTGCCTCTTGCGACTGCATTGACCGAAAATATTGGTATTGGTGGGACAGATAATATCCTTGTACCTATGCTAGTGTATACAGCGCTTAGCTAGATTTTTTTCGCCATGGGCCATGGGCTCGTAGTGCGTAAACTATAACAGTAATATCTACTAATTCTTGAATGGCGGCGCCGCTCGTAGCGCTGAAACGTCCGGTTGAGTAAACTAACATTAATCCTATGCTGATAAAAATACCAATGAGAATACTTTGTTTAGCAATTTTTAGAGTATTTTGTGCAATATCGAGACTTTGCGAAACTTTTGAAATATCGTCAAGCATAATGACAACATCGGCTGTTTCGCTGGCCGCAGTTGATCCACGTGCTCCTAATGCAATTCCTACATCTGATGCTGTTAATACCGGTGCGTCGTTAACGCCATCGCCCACAAAGGCCACCGGCCGATCTTTCACAGACTCAATAGCCAGCAACTTATCAGCGGGTAAACTGTCAGCCTGGATATTGGTAATCCCAAGTTTTTTAGCAACCGTTTTAGCAGCCGCTTTGTTATCACCGGTTACCATGAGTGTGTTTTTAATCCCAAGTTCTTTGATCTTTTGAAGCATACCCTTGCTTTGTGGCCGTAAGGCATCGGTAAATTCAATTGCGCCAACTACTTCACCATCAACTACAACAAGAGATGTCGTGTCTTTGAACTCTGCCTGTTTAAAGGCCTTGGGCATTGTAAAGCCACGCTCTTTAATGAACGAAATTTTGCCAGCCGTGACTGACTTTTTATTTACCTCACCTGTCAGACCGTTCCCGGTAACTTCTTTAACATTTCTTGTTTTGGGTAGTGATATTTTTTTAGCAGCTGCTTCTTCGATAACAGCTTTGGCAAGAATGTGATTTGAGTGTTGCTCAAGAGCAGCGGCATATGAAAGCACGTCACTCTTCTTGTGCTTACCAAACGCAACCACTCTATTTACTGAGGGGCGACCTTCAGTCAAGGTGCCGGTTTTATCAAACGCAACCGTTTTGACAGCTGCAAGTTGTTCAAGAGCACCACCGTTTTTAATGATAATGCCGTTACGCGCCGCACGGCTAATGCCTGAAATCAAAGCGATCGGGGCGCCTAAAATAAGCGGACAAGGCGTAGCGACGACGAGCACTTGTAGAAATCGTAGCGAATCGCCGCTCATTGCCCAGGCGCCGCCGGCAATGATAAATGACACAATGGTAAACGGAATGGCGTACCTGTCTGCCAATCGTACAAACGGCGCCTGGCTTGACGCTGCTGCCTTGACAAGTTTTATTATCTGTTCATATTGACTGTCTGCCGCGGTATGGAGCGCTTTAACGGTGACGCTACCCTCAACATTAACGCTACCGCTCAGAAGTTGCTCGTCTACTTTTTTGTCTACTGGCAATGGTTCGCCGGTGAGGCTTGATTCATCAAAACTTGATTCTCCCTCCAGTATTACTGCGTCAACTGGTACGACTTCACCCGGTTTTATAAGCAGCTTGTCGTTAACTTTAATGCTTTTGACACTTACATCAATTACTTTGCGACCCCGAAGCAGGTGGGCTTTTTTAGGGGCTTGCTCTAATAATGCACTAAGTTCCGTTTTAGCACGGTTCTCAGCGTAATCTTCAAGCGCTTCGCCGCCGGTTAACATTAAGACAATAATCATGCCTGCCCAGTATTCGCCTAAAACTACAGACGTAATGATGGCCGTAGCAGCCAAGATGTCAACACCATACGTTCCATGCCGTATATCTTGTATCATGCCCCATATAAGCGGAATGACATTTAGAATTGCCGCGGCGGCAAGAATAATATTTGCTACCGTATTAAGACCGGCAATCGTAAAGGCTAAGGCAGCTATTATGGCTACAATCACCCATCCAAGTTGATAGTACTCTCTGAAAAAACGGCCAAGTCGTTTAAACACTTGCTCCTCCTATTTTTATAATGTTAGCTTTATATATATTATAACAGAGATAGGGGATGGCAGCGGCACTATTGTACGGTACAATAATGCCTATGATTATAGTCTTAGCGTTACGTTGGTGGTACGGCGCTGGCTGGCAGTGGGCTTGGCAACGTTCTGTTTCACAGCGAATTAGTTGGTGTATGGAGGCGTTTTCATTACGGCAGCTGATAAAAACCTGGTTCTCACCGTTTAAGCAAACTTTTTCGCAAAGCCGCAAAGGTTCACTTGATGTACGAATTCAATCGATAGTAGATAATTTTGTATCTCGTATAATTGGTTCACTTGCTCGAACATTCATTATTGGAGCCGGTTTTATTTGTATAGTTTTATCCATAGTAAGTGGCTTGCTGATTTTAGTATTATGGCCGCTTGTACCCTTGTTGCCCTTGTTGGGAATTGTCATGACAGCCGGCGGAGTAACCTTATGAATCAAGGCTACAGTCTTTCGGTTACCACAAGCCGGGCCATTAAAGCGCGTGTTAGTCGACGGCTTGATAACCAATATGGACGCAAAGTATTGTTGATGCTGTCTTTGCTGGCGGTTGTTGGTTGGTTATGGTTGGTTATGGTTCAAAATAATACGCTCGGTAACTTGTTGTTGATTCCTGTTGGGCTCATAGCTGTAATGTTGGGCTGGTATTACGGTGAGCTCGACACGCTGCCTCCTGTTTCAAAGCTAGAGGACGCAACCGAAATGAGTGATATTTTAAGTCGCCGATTATTGGCAAGAGTTAAAGATAGCCCCACGCCAAAAGACCTAGCCGAGATAATCAAAACTGAACAGGGTGGTTTTTTCTTTGCATCCAGGTTTGCGCTTGGCAATGAGTTTTTTACCCATTTTTCAGCTACCGATGAGGGCTCAACGCCGCTGGTTTGGAGTAAAGCTATAGAGCTTGCTAAACGAAGCCAGAGTCAAGAGATTGATTCAGGCATTTTAGCAGGCGCGCTTATTTTGTCGATGCCGGCTATTCAGCCAAAGTTAGCTGCACTACAGCTTGACGAAGAAGACATTATAAACGGTGTGGAATGGTTTGCGCATGTTCGACGAATGATTGAGCGTGCGGAGGCCAAGCAGCACTATGGGGGTATTGGGCGCGATCTTAGCTTCGGCTGGGCGCCGTTACTGAATCACGTTGGCTTTAATGTTACCGAAAATATTCAGCGTGGCGGCTATCTGCGCCGCGCGGTGCCATCAAGAGAAGAGGTTATCAATCAGACGTTACGACAGCTTTCACAGGCCGGACGCCGTAACGCTACGCTTGTAGGTGAGCCAGGTGTTGGAAAAACCACCCTAGTCTACAGTCTTGCGCAACGATTAATTGCCAATCAGGCCAATAATGACTTAGCGTACCATCAGGTCATAGCGCTTGATGCCAGCAGCTTAATTGCAAATGCTAAGGGGCGAGGGCAGCTAGAAGAATTGCTCATTCATATATTTAACGAAGCAGTGTCTGCAAAAAACGTCATCTTATTTTTAGATGAAGCACAGCTTTTTTTACGAGACGGTACCGGCTCGGTTGATCTTTCGAGTCTATTGTTGCCGGTATTACAAGGCGGTAGCTTGCGCATTATTTTGTCTTTGAGCGATCAAGAATGGTTACGGTTGAGCCAAAGCAACCCTGGCCTGACTCAACTACTCAACCGTGTCGCCGTTAAGCCACTCAATGAGGAAGAAACAATTCAGGTAATTGAGGATGGTTCAATTTTACTTGAAGCGAAGCACAGACTAGTCTATATGTATCAGTCGCTTAATGAAGCATACAAGTTGGCAGATCGGTTTATTCATGAGCAAGCTTTTCCGGGCAAGGCAATAAAGTTGCTTGAAGCCGCGGCAAATTTTCCTGAAGCAACGCATTTTATAACCGCCAAAAGCGTTCGGCAAGCGGTTGAAAGTTCGTTTGATGTAAAAGTACAAACAGCAGATACAGCTGCAGAGCGTGACGTGTTGTTGAATCTTGAAGAGCGCATTCACGAGCGCATGATCAATCAATCACGTGCCGTAAAGTTAGTGAGCGACTCACTGCGCCGAGCGCGCAGCGGCGTACGGAATGAAAACAAACCAATCGGCACCTTTTTATTTTTAGGTCCAACCGGAGTAGGCAAAACAGAACTTTCCAAGTCGCTTGCTAGTGTGTATTTTGGCGGTGAAGATCGCTTAGTGCGAATTGACTTGAACGAATATTCACGCCCAGACGACACCAATCGCTTGTTGGCAGTAGGCGCAACTGACCCGTACAGTCTGTGCGCACAAATTGCCAAACAGCCTTTTAGTGTCGTGCTGCTAGACGAGATTGAAAAAGCCCACCCAAATGTTTTGAACTTGCTGCTGCAAATGCTTGATGAAGGTATTTTGCGTGATGCAAATAATAAACCGGTCAGTTTTCGCGATGCAATCATTATTGCCACCAGTAATGCCGGCGCAGAGCGCATTAGGCGCCATATTGAAAAAGGCCAAGTTTTAGAGCAGTTTGAAGAAAGTTTTATAGATGAACTTATAAATGCTAATGTTTTTCGTCCAGAGTTTTTAAACCGCTTTGATGAGATTGTACTGTTCAGACCGCTTAATAAAGAAGAACTGATGCAGGTAGT
>CAYRRR010000025.1:0-6842 GCA_964426755.1 uncultured Candidatus Saccharibacteria bacterium
TATCGTATGTCACAAAATAAAACAGCGTCCGCTCAGACAGAGAAAACGCTGTTTGCCTAAAGTAAATTAGGCTACTTTTTTAGTACGTCGTGAAATCCGGCCGCCCTTTGCACCCGCAATGCGCGCAAGCTCTCGGTTAGCAGCAAAGCCACCTGTACGACCCTTTTTACCGCCGATAGCACCGATTTTTGCGTAAAAATCAGCACCGTACTTGGTTTTGTTAGTTGTAGCAGCAGCTTTGCCGCCAGCTTTCGTTCCAGCCATTTCTGACCTCCCTCTGATTTTTGTACCGCTTATACCTGCTTCCAGCATAGCTGGAACGCTGTTATAAGCTCTGGGCGAATCGCTTCGTCAGTAACGCTCTCTCATTCGCTCATCGTACATTAAGTACGCCTCACTCATTCTTCGCTACTTCCTTGCGCTTCACCTCAGTACAAAAGTCAGTTCAGTTAAATTAAATTAGACTTTTTATCCCACCGGTTCACAAAAGAAAAACAAAAAAAGTTCCTGCTTTACAGGAACCCTCCTCTGTTATTCTTTCGAATGCGCTTATGATATCACTTTATCTTGCTAGTGTCAATTTTTCTTTTAATTCCTTCTTTGAATCTCCTTGTCATAACAGAACCGCTTTTATGACCTTTAAATGGCATGCCTTAGTGATTGTAGTAATGGTAATATTGTACTAGCCTTTTAGTACTATATGATGATCCCCCTTCTCTTCATATGTGGGCTATAATATGAAAGAGGTCATCAAGTCGACATTAGGTTATGTGCTTTTAGGCCTAATATGAGTCATTAAATAATTACTATAAGGAGTCGTACAATAATGAGTAAAATGAAGACATATGCAAACGTAGAGGATTATATAGCTGCCTTCCCTGTTGAAAAACAGACCGTATTGCAGAAAATACGAGAGACAATACAAAAAGCTGCCCCTGAAGCGTCCGAGAAGATCAGTTATGGCATCCCAACCTATGTGCATAAAGGCAACCTGGTACATTTTGGGGGCTATGACAAGTATTTTGCCCTCTACCCTGGGTCCAAAGGCGTCGAAGCGTTTAAAGAGGCGCTGAAGGGCTTAGACACCTCTAAGGGTACCGTCCGGTTTGCTGCTGATCAACCTGTACCCTACGACCTCATTAGAGACATAACCACGGAACTCTATAACCAACGCAGCTCCAAGAAGTAAGGCATGTTTCATATCTGAAAGACCTTTTGTTTATCGGTGCATGCTAAGCTACTATAATATTCACGATGGATAGATACCCAGAACATGAACCGAACCCTAGTGAAGTAATAACGCCGAATCGGTACGAAGAAATCGTTCGGAACGCAACTTATTATCGAGAAATGGTTGATGAAGAAGCCCGTATCTCCTTTTTGCAAGTGCGACTAAATGAAGAGGTGGATGAAGTGCTTGCCCCGGAAAGTGAGCAAAACGCTGCAGAAAAGATAGCCATACTATGGGGTCGAGACACACCAGATGAAGCACGAGCCGGTGAAATCAAGCAGAAAATGGCAAACGAGCTAGGTGATTGTATCTTTTATCTGGTAGCGGGTGCTGATGAAAAGGGCGTAAGTTTAGTAGATATAACTGTTGCAGCTATCGAGAGATGTACTGGTGAATCACTAAATGCTCCCGTGGGCTTTAATGATATAGACACCGTTATGGCCGACAGGATCGAAGCCAACCTTCCACCAGCGTACCGCCCCGATTATCTCGGGATGCAACTTTTTGGCAGCTCGCCTTTTCTTGACCCTGAAGAAGGCATTATAACTGCTGATGGCTATTACGCTCTTCATTATGCCTTGACCTATCTGAGTAATTTTTTATCGGTAGACAACGAAGCTTTTACGCAAAGAGCTGCTGATGCCCTGGCGATTTTTTCTTGCATAGCCCAGAACAGACTAGACACAAGTCTTTCCGCAATCGTATGGAGGAATTGTGAGAAGATAGTTCGAAGACAACGAAACGGTACACTCCAGCAAGGAGACGATGAAGAAAGAGATCGTCCGGCTGCGCAAAATCGCCCTGAGTTTAGCGCCTGGGATAATACCAAAGCCTTGTTAATACACGCCGTAATACCAAGTGATAATTAAACTCCCTATCTCGTAGACGACATTTCAACAAATTACTGATAAAATTAAGGATAATCACTACGTCATTTCAAGCATATATAGATAATATCAAGGCAAAAACTGGCAAAACGCCAGAAGAGCTGAAAGGCGCCGCCCAAAAAGTGGGTATTTATAGACGCGACATGAAGGCTGACGAGCTCGTAACATTCCTTAAAGAAGCATTTGATTTAGGCCATGGTCATTCCATGGCAATCTGGAAGTACTTCAAAGACCAAAACTGGGTTGATTAGCAACAAAGCAGACGACGTCTGGGATGCTGTTTATTTTTAGCATCTTTAAATGGCAAGTCGGGTTAATACTTCGTATAACACATAGGCTGGCCAGACGGCAGCTTGCAAGAAGGCCAGTACGTCACCCCAAAAACCTATGTTACGCTCCATAAAATATATTAACGCACCGAAGTACGCCACAAAGAGCACGTAGCTCCACGGATTATCTACTTTTACTTTTGACTTATCTTTAGCCATACACCCCCCTTTATGCTTTTATTATACAACCCCGTGTAAAGCTTACTGGCCATAAGAGGTAGAGATGGCATCAACGTTGATAATTGTTTCTCGTACCCCTGCTCCAGCTTTAGTTACTTCGATAATTGCTGGGAATCGTACTAATCGCGCGTCCTCAGCAGAAATAACAAAAGAGTCACAACCAAACATAAAAAGTAAGTTATGGCCAATTTTACGCATAGACCCAAGGTTCGCGTACGCTTCTTGTTTAGCTTTGATAGATTTTATTCTATCTGCTAGAGCCGCAACCTCTTCGTCACTCATTGGTTCTTGTGGTGGAACTGGTCTATCCATTCGATCTACAAGTTCTGGCGCACCAATCCTGCGATAACTTGCTCGAAAGGCTTCGTCTGCCTCAATACGTGATTCGTAAGTATCGGGAGTCACATAAAGTGTCTCGTTTACCCCTAAACTAAGTGCTAGCTTTACATTGTCGCGTAGTCCCAATATTCCCGCGTACCGATCAATAAATTCATCTTCGGGCAAACGCGTTACTTCGGTAAATAGTTCCTCTTCGATATACCGCTCAGCCGCCATATTAAGTTTTATTCTAACAAAGCTTCAACAAGTTTTATAGTGACTTTTGCCAGAAACAAAGCTTATAGCCGTCTGGATCTTTAACAATAAACTCTCGGTTACCCCATGACCAATCTTTTGGTTCTGTATGTGGCTTTATGCCTATACTTTGAAGCTTTGCATGAAATTCTTCGACATCATCTACTTTAAGATACACATATAGCCCAATGCCCTTTTCGCCTGCGATTGCGTCTTTAGCAAACATTGCTTCATCGCGCATATTAACAAGCATCAACTCAAAACCGCCGAGCCTTACTGTGCTGGTTTCATCATCAGATTGCACAACCTCAAAACCAATTTTCTTGTAAAACTTCTCTGATAACTTGTTCTCTTGAACCCACAATAATATATTCGTAAACTTCATAATCCTATTCTGAACAAATGCAAACTTCATTTCACAGTATTTCTTACAACAATTAAATTTTTACTAATTCGATTCACAACCATAGCCATCCCCGTCACGGTCGAATCGATGAGGGTCAGAACCTACAACCGTAACAGAGAAACTGATATCAGAACAGTCGAGATCATACGAGGTATCCGGGACACACGGTTCATAATTTGGGTCACAATTTGACCTAGGTGTGGATAGTTCTGAATCTCTCTCTGGAGCCTCAATCACAGGAGCTGACTCAGGCTCAGCAGGACTTGCAACTTCCGTTTCTGCGGTTGATGTTGATTGCTCTTCTGGTTCAGTATTAATAACCGCTGACCCAACATTTGCTCTCGGCTGGTCAGTATTTGGAGTTGAGCTTGCTCCGCTAATTAAACCAATGATAATAAGGAAAGCCAGTACCCCCAAGATAATAACCCTATCTTTCATAATGCAAACCTCTTATGCTTTTTATACTAAAGCTCTGGATTACATAAATCAAACGACAGAAGTTTACCTATAAGAATCACCGCTTAGCGCCACCATTGAAATCAGCGTAATTGCTTCCGTTTAGAAATATTACAACATTTAGCATCCTCCTTGCGTGATATACTCCATTCGTAAATTTAAGCGGATTACTGCCACCCCGAGAAAACCGCACAATGGAGGATACTATTATGAATAAACATACCCGTTAACCACCTACATAATGGGTGGTTTTTTACAATTAATCGATGGAGAAAAATGATGAACAATACAATGTCACGCACGGCCCAGGCAATTTTTGCTCTGCTTCAGCAGAGCCCTTTGAAAACGGATATTTTGGGCCCATATATAACCTTAGACTTTCTTGAGAGTCGTTTTGGAGAGAAACGTATGCCTGAAGTTAATGAAGCTCTACGAGAGTTGGTAATAACCGAACTTATTGAAGAAATTGAACAAAGCGAAGACGCATATAAACTTACCCCCTATGCGTTAACTTATGACGCGATTCAAAAAGGAATAAAAAGTCAGAACAACAAAAAGGCAGCGTACACGCCAAATGATCTTGAAGATAGCATCTTACGATTTTTCTATGATCTAGGCCGAAATCGTCGAGTAAACAAAGAAACTCCTGTTGGGCTTGCGCGCCGCTTCAAACGAGAGAACCCTAATTTCGAAGATGATAACGACATACAAGAAGCTATCAGCATTTTATTGTCTAAAAAATACTTAGCTAAAGAAACAAAGAGCACACGAATAACCACACAAGCAAGGAGAGGAATACCTGGGAAAAATACTTCTATTAAAACTGTCTATATTTCACTCTCTGGAGAAGCTCTTTTGTACTTAAAAAATCGTAATGATGAGGTTCGGAAAACTCAAATCTATGACCAATCAACACCTTACTCCGCGAGACGCAAACTCGAGGATATTTTTGAAAATGCAAAATCTAAAATTCGAATTGGCGATAATTATATTGGTCGTAGAACCCTCGACTACCTCAAAATAAGTACTGTCCCAATCCAAATTCTTACGTCAAGCAATAGAGAAAAGAACTTTGACTCAGCCCTAACAGATTTTAGGCAAGAGCATTCGCAAACGGTGGAAATACAGATAAAGGACGGTGCCTTACATGGTAGATTTATAATTGCTGATGATAGATTCTATATACTCGATCATTCCATAAAGGACTTTGGCAAGAAGTTATCATCCATCGTTGAAGTTACAGACGGTACCGTACAGGCAGCAATTAAGAAAATATTCATAGATAACTGGACTTAAATTAATAATCGGGTTTCGTGTATTCCGTCTGGGAGAGGAGCAGCCCGACAAAATGTCACGTCATTTTGCCGGCGCGTTGAGGGGAGGAATCTCCTTCCCTCAAAAGAAAAACCACCCTGTAAGCGTGGTTGTTTCTATAATACGGCACCGTGACAACACCCCACAAAACAAGTTTTGTGGGGACCCCCAATTTCTTCCGCATTGGGAAGATAGCACCCGCGACACGGTATATTAAAAAAGACCCCCGCTCTAGGAGGTCTTCTTTATAATACGGCACCGTGCTATCTTCCCAGGGGTGAACCCCCAAGTATTGTAACCGCTGAGAGGCTTAACTGCTGTGTTCGGCATGGGAACAGGTGTTTCCCTCTCGCTATGGGCACCGATGTGGCACATGTGGCGCATCGGCCTGCTTTCTGGCAGAGCCAGAAACACTGCCGACGCTTTTGGCGAATTACTTTGTCGATGACGCTCGATTTTTTCGATCTTCGTATACACATACGATTCTTTCAAAATCTCGCTATCTCCTCGTACTTCATCCAAACACATGCTCCCACAATTGGGGCACATGCGCATCATCGATGTCCAAATATAAATTTGCACGGATAGATTGTTAACAAACACGGTCGTATATCGTTGTATGATATACACCAATAACTAGCCAAATGACCACAGTATTACTACTTCTACCCCTGTAACTACGTTACTCGAGTAAAAATAGTAATCACAACCATGAGGGACACAGCTGAGTATAGTGCGAGGCTCTGCCGAGAATCGCCGGGAAGCGTATATAAAATACGCTGAACTGCGACTCGCAGGCAAGAAACGAAGCAATATATTCAGGAGCTTTTAGGCAAAGCTGGCTTAGCCAGTTTTGATAAAAGCGATGTGTTTCTCATGGACATAAAAAGTCAATGGGGCGATTAGTACGCTTCGGCTCAATACATTGCTGCACTTTCACCTTGCGCCTATCAACCAGATCGTCTTTCTGGGCCCTCATAGGGAAATCTAATCTTGAGACCGGCTTCGCGCTTAATATGCTTTCAGCGCTTATCCGTTCCGCACTTAGCTACCGGGCAATGCAGTTGGTACCACAACCCGTACACCAGCGGTGCGTTCACCCCGGTCCTCTCGTACTAGGGGCAACTTCTCTCAAATTTCCTTGCGTCCACAGCGGATATAAACCGAACTGTCTCACGACGTTCTGAACCCAGCTCACGTACCACTTTAATCGGCGAACAGCCGAACCCTTGGAAGGTGCTCCCCCTCCAGGATGTGATGAGCCGACATCGAGGTGCCAAACAGCGCCGTCTATGTGAACTATTGGGCGCTATAAGCCTGTTATCCCCGGGGTAACTTTTATCCGTTTGCGTCACCGATCCCACGTTCATTGTCCAGCACCCTTCGCACGAAACCTATTGTTCACGCAAAGAGTGCTGGACAGGATGACGGATCACTAACTCCCACTTTCGTGTCTGCTTGGATTG
>CAYRRR010000026.1:0-6718 GCA_964426755.1 uncultured Candidatus Saccharibacteria bacterium
TCGATATACCATCAGACACCAGCTCTAGAACACTACAGACAATCCAGCCGGCGCTAAAGAGGAAGCGCTCTGTACAGGATTTTTTATTTCCTTCGCCTTCGTCAGAATAGACTGAATTGAACGTAATATTCTCGCCACCACCCTCACCGGCATTTTTTCTATCAATTGCCAATTCGGTGTATGCCTGCGCATATTTTTTGTCTTTTAATTTACTTATAATATCAGCACAGGTAAATTTGTTGTCGCCATTCGGGTCGCTATACCACATAAGGTTAGTTTCAGATGGCCCATCGCCTTGAACCATGTATCGAATATTATCGTTATCAAAGTAATCCGGACCAAGATCTTGGTAGGCAGCGTCATTTGAGAGTTTTGCGAATCCGGCTCCAATCTTTTCGACAACCCTTCCGTTTTCACTCCAATAAATCGGACCCTTTACTCGTTGGTTGGCAGGTTTATTGTCGTAGTTCTCTTGCTTAGAATATACATTTCCTTCACATTTTCCATCCCTGAATGACCTAACCCAAAAGTAATACTGGCCAGCCAGAGACACGCCTGACTCTGCATTGTCGGGGCCAGGACGGCCATTTTTTTCTCTGGCATAGGTGCTAATGGCAGACTTCCAGTTTGGCAAAAGTTGACAAGCATCCCCGCTGCATCGGGAGCCTTCACCTCTTTGAGGGGCTATAAAATTATTGAACTCCCGTACCGACGCAAAACCATACACTTGAACAACTGTGGCCATATCTTTCGGGGTGTTGCAGTCTATCATTCCAGCAACTTCAGTTTTATGGGCACCAACCCAAATGGTAGATACATCATATTTTGCGCCCCTATCTGCCCAGGTCACCCTGCCATAGTCGGCCTTGTTTATACTCTGGGCATTAGAGCTAACACATGCTGACAAAATTAGTGATGCAACAGCAAGATCATAATCATACTTTGCTTCTTGTTCAGCGTTTAGCGCGAATGTTGTATACGGAAACCAAACTAAAAGCGAAGAAACCAGCATTAGGCCTGCTCCAAAAATTGCGCAAAATTGTTTTAATGTATTCACTTGTTTGCCTTTAGCCTGTATACGTATCATACCGCTGAATATAGTCGCAAGCAATTTGAGAACAGCCTTAAACGTATATTTTACTGGCACAAACAAAAAGGGTATAATATCCAAAGCGATAGCAAACAATATGAAAAGCACAAAAACCCAGAAACATGTTATAAGCATTTTTATGTTCGTAGCTTTGTTTTACTTGAACCTACTTGTATCACTAGTGTTTAACCCTAATCAAGTTTCTGCCGCTGGCCCTAAATGTTTTATAAATGTTCAATCGAGGTATTTTAGGGTCACCGAATGTCCATCAAACTCTTCAGTTGACCCTAATAACGACTCGTCTAAGACAGGCACCTGTTATTTTATTGCAGATGTGTCATTGCGACAGGGTCGGTCAACTTTCACCCCAATACACTGTCTTAAAATTCTTCAAACTAACCAAAACTGTGTTCAGTCTGCTTGTCATCCAGACGCCACGGCCGATGGCATAGGAGGATCTTCGCAAGACCCTAATCGGTTAAACGAAGGCGATCTTCCTGGCAGTGGTGATAGATCATCAATTGTGGACTGTAATGGCAATACCCCACAAGGGGCAAAACGATGTTTAGAAAAAAACCCGCTTGTAGTGTGGACATTGCGCGGCATTAACTTTTTAGCTGCCGGTGCCGGTATAATAATTGCCGTTTCAATAGTAATTGCAGGTATTCAATATGCTTCAGCCGGACCAAACCCCCAACAGGTTACAGCTGCCAAAAAGCGTATAATTAGTTCGATTGTTGCGCTACTTGCCTTATTCTTCTTATATGCCTTCTTGCAGTGGTTGGTGCCCGGAGGTGTGTTCTAGTGTGGCACAATCTGCTATCATTTTTTGCTGCCGCCGGTGACGCATGTAATCCGGCTGCCGGCGCACGAAGCTTCTTTGGGCTGCCGCCTTGGTATAAATATCTTGATGGCAAACAAGATACTTTTGGACGATGTGTACCTGATTTTGACTGGTCAAACTGGAGTAATGCTAATGATTTATGGTCTATTGCACTTGTGGCGGTTGAAATTATGCTTCGTATTGGCGCACTTGTAGCCATAGGTTACATTATTTTTGCTGGCTTTCAGTACATGACGAGCTCTGGTGAGCCAGATAAAACTAAAAATGCCAAATCAACCATAATAAATGCATTGGTTGGGTTGGCAATAGCCATACTTGCAACCTCACTCGTGTCATTTATAGGTAATCAGATAAAATAATAGTTATGAAAAACGCACTACTCATACTTGCCCAAACAATAGTTGATCCCAGCTCTGTTAACATACCCAAACCTCAGGCCAGCGGTAGCCAAATTCAGACTGTATTAAGGATTGTATTTTTGACGGCCGGAGCGGTCAGTGTTCTTATGATTGTAATCGGAGGCTTACTATATGTAACATCAAATGGTGACCCGCAACGTACCGCTCGAGCAAAAGACACCATTCTTTATGCAATAATTGGCTTAGTGGTGGCTATACTATCTTCAGTAATTGTAGTTTTTGTACTGGGAAGAGTTTTTTAATGAAGCGATTAATTATAAGTTTTAGTTTTATTACCGCGCTATTTTTGCCCGTGGTGACAACAGCAAGTGTGTTTGCGCAGGATCCACTGGACCCAGTGTGTCAAGGAGCCCAGGCCGGCTCAGCTGCTTGCAGAAGCAGAACCGTTCAAAACCCGGTATTAGGCAGTAACGGCGCGCTCACAAGAATCATACAAATACTGATTATGATTACAGGGGTAGCATCCGTAATAATGATTATGGTAGGTGGTTTTAAATATGTTATTTCAGCAGGCGACCCGGCAAATATCAACTCCGCCAAGAATACCATATTGTATGCCATTATCGGCTTAGTGGTAGCTATTTTTGCCCAAGCTATCGTATCATTTGTTTTAAGAAGGCTTTAATTATAAAATTTAAGAAAGGAAAATTATGATAAAAAAACTAACATTTATAATAACTTCAACACTTGCACTGATGGTAGTCGCAATGAGCCCACTTGCTCTTCAGACAGTTCACGCGGGTGGTAATCCGAATAAAGATGCTGCTTGCGAAGGCGTGCGCATGACAGGTGGCGGAGGTTGTGACGCTGATGCTAGCGGAACTATTAATAACGTAATCCGTACGGTAATAGATTTGTTTTCGATTGTGGTTGGTGTTACAGCGGTTATTATGATTATGGTTGGTGGCTTTAAATACATTGTTTCATCTGGTGATTCAAGCAATGTTAATAGTGCCAAAAACACCATTTTGTATGCCATTGTGGGCTTAGTTATTGTTGTGCTTGCTCAGGTAATAGTACGGTTCGTTTTGGGGCGAATATAATTAGATAAGCTTGAAAAGCGCTACCTTGTTGTAGTAAAGTGAAAACAATTAGCACATGAAAGGAACTTCTTTAAAATGAAACGACTCAAAAATTACATCATGACTCTGGCGATGAGCGGTCTGCTCTTTGTGCCGGTCTTTGCATTCATAGGCGTCGCTTCTGCGCAGACACCAAGTATTGAAGAAGGTCTTGAGCGAGGCACTTGTTTAAGCACTACTGCGACTGATTGCGATACCCAGGATCCTGATGAATCGGTGAACAATATTATTAGAACCGTAATTAACATCTTTTCGCTGGTAGTAGGTGTAGTGTCGGTTATTATGATTATTGTCGGTGGCTTAAAATACATTACCTCAGGTGGTGATTCGGGTAATGTCAGCGGTGCCAAGAATACAATCCTCTACGCTATCGTAGGACTTGTTATCGTTGCTCTGGCGCAGGTAATTGTACGATTTGTACTCGGCCGAGTGACCGATACGAGCGGTATATAAAGGTTTTTTTATCTACAGCAAAGCAACAAAAAGCCCCCTGATCGGGGGCTTTTTACATTAGGCTAACCTTTGGCCTACAGAACCTGGATTTTCTTAACGGTATCTTGTTTAACTTTAGTGAAAGAAATGGTTAATACGCCGTCTTTTAGTACAGCTTCAATCTCATCTTCTTTAACAGCAATAGGCAATGCCAGGCTACGTGAAAACTCACCCCAGTAACATTCTTGCACAAAGTAGTTAATTACATCTTCTTCATTGCCAGCTGATAGCGTGCCTCGAATACTTAAGGTATTATCGGCAATACTAACATCTAGATCACTCTTATTTACGCCTGCTGTGCGTGCTTTAACCACGAGCTTTTCTTTGGTTTCATATACGTCAACCGCCAATTGGCCGGGAACGGCTTCTTCTTCGTCCCACTCATCATTGCCTGCTACAGGTGTTTGTCCTTGAGCATCATCAGCTGGTTGTTCAATAGCCGCATTCTCGCTAAAATCATCCTCACCCAGGAATGCAGCCGTAAGCTCGTCTTCCATCAACAGATCATCATCTTGTTGCTTACGCGCCATAGTTGTTACCCTCCACTATGTATACTATATTATTTGTACGGTCATGTTTTTGTCTTACTTGCAAGTATAGACTAAGCAAACAACAATAAGCAACATGCGCCCCATTATTTACAACAGAATAATAACAACATTATGATCTCTTCTCTGTTACGCATAATCGCCCCTGATGATTGCCTCCAGTGCGGCAATGAAGGCGAACTGTGGTGCCAATGGTGTCGGCTTGACCATGAATTTTTGCCGAGCAGATGTTTTAGGTGTCATGCTATGACACGCGATTTTGAAGTATGTCCGTCTTGTCGCAAAGCAGTGCGTCTAAAGCGAGTATATGTTGCTCTGGAATATAAAGGTATTGCTAAAGAGCTGGTTTACTCGCTTAAGTTTGAAGGCAAGCGTCAAGCTGCTGAAATAATCGCCAAAGTCATGCACGGTCTTTTGCCGTTATATAGCTCAGACACGATTGTTGTTAGCGTGCCAACTGCCCGTTCTCGGGTTCGTCAGCGTGGCTTTGATCAAACTGCTCTCATTGCCCGTTGTCTTGCTCGTGAACAAAAGCTCAAGTTTGTACCAGCGTTATTGCGACATGGAGCTGCGCGGCAAGTTGGTGCTTCAAAAAAGCTGCGCCAATCCCAAGTTGGCGGCTTGTATGCATTGCGGCCAAACGTAAACCTACAGGGCAAAGAGATATTATTGGTAGATGATGTGGTTACAACTGGTGCGACTTTAGCAGAAGTCACGCGGGTGCTTAAACAGGCTGGCGCTAAATCAGTGAGTTGCGCCGCCTTCGCCTATACAAAGTAGGGTCTTGACAAAGATTTTAAAATTTGCTATAATAAAATATGTATTCATTGAAAGATAAAATCAAAAATGACCCCAGAAATCGAATCGAACCCCGAAGACATCAAGCAAAAAGCCGGTGAACTGTTAGCGGACGTACCAAAAAGCCGCGAAATCTACACCGGTGATATAAACCAAGCTGTAGTAAGGGTTCAAATCATAACAGGTATAACTATTGATGCGGGATGGTGGCAGTCTAATGTAGGTAATGACGGCAGTACTGAGGAGATCTTACATCGATTTGATGACGCCTATGCCAAAAAGTATTTGTTTGAACACGGCATAGACATGGATCAGGTACAGGAAATGGCTGATATAGAAGTTTCACCCGAAGCACAAGCCAGCCTGCGCGCAGAAGAAGAAGCGTGGAGCTCGTACCGACATATAGGCAGTCAAGATTACGAAGCCGCAAACACTGAAAGAATAAAAAGCAGACCGCTTTATGTCACTAGGCTGGAGGGCAAACATGGAGCCGTTACCCTAGTGGCTTCACTAAAAACTGATCCAGAAACAGGCGAGCCATTGTCAGGCCATGCCTACCGACCAGAGGCACAAAGCATGAAAGATATCGAGACGGCTTTTGCCGGTTATCTTGAGGGGACACCCCCTCATCAGCGCATCGTGATATACGAAGGTGACCAGCGAATTTTTACTGAGCGTGATGAGGCTATTCGTAGCGCTGCTGACTCAGGCTTAATCCAGTTTCTGGCCAATCAAGCCGATGTGCCAGCTGTATCAGGAGAACTGCCACTAAAAACAGAAGCGGAAATATTATCGCAACTTGGTATCGATCACCAAGAAACTTTAGCGTTATTTGTGGCTCGAGGTTTAGCGGCACATATGGCAAGCGATGAGGCCGACTTTCTAGCCGGATATATTAATTTTCAAGCAAGTACTATAGGAATAGAGGGGTTTCGCGAATTTTCTGAAGCCGAAAAAGCAGAGTTTGTAGCCAATGACAATGTTGATGAGCTAAAAGCCTCGCTTAATAAGAAGGTGGGCGAACTGTTACCTGCTCTTAATAATTTGTATAGACCTGCGCTCGGCAATAAAGACTTATTGCTAATCGCCGATGATGGCAATATAACAATTAACCCTGTGTTTGCCGGGAATATTTTTGAAGTTTCACTAGATAAGCTTGGTTGGTCTGGCGATCATCGAATCAATGAGGTGGCGAAAATTGACATGGAGCTACGAGACCGTGCCGTATTCCATCGTGTGTTAGACGCGTACCGGCGCGGAAAGCAGCCGTTTGTGGTCTATGGCGGCTCGCACATTGTTACTACGCAACCTGCCTTTGAGCAATATTTATCAAAAGAAGATTGATTTTACTTGGCTTGATGATAAAACTCTAAGCTTAGTCGTAAAAACCTGGCGGAGAGGGAGGGATTCGAACCCTCGCGGGAGATTGCTCCCCCCTAACGATT
>CAYRRR010000027.1:0-6662 GCA_964426755.1 uncultured Candidatus Saccharibacteria bacterium
TCGGGCGTTAAACCCGGCTCATCAAATGATTGACCGCTCCAAAACATCAATCTGACACTATCCTTCAATTTATCATAGCCAACAATGGGGTTGCCATCTAAAAACCACACCGGTGAACCATGCCAAACTTTGCTTTCTGCCTGTGGCAATTCACGCAAAATAATTTTTGCAAGTTTATCGCAAATTTGTTTATCCTCTTTGGTTTGTGTATTGTTATACGTTTGAATATCATTGTTCATGCATTCATAATACGCTACTTGCAAGACCTATTGCTACCTCGAGAAATCTGTCATGTTGAATGTTATAATGGTTTTATATGGATGGTATTTTGGAGTTAACTGAAATTAAATTTGCAATTAGCTTAGGTGTAGCACTGATTTGTGGGCTGCTAATTGGCTTTGAACGAGAACTAAAAGGTAAGCCTGCAGGCATCAGTACTCAGACCCTCGTCATAACCGGCTCAATGATGTTTGCATTTTTTTCTGGCGTGCTTGATAGCGGCGACCCGGGCCGAATTGCTGCTCAGATTGTTTCTGGTATTGGATTCTTAGGCGCAGGTATAATTTTGAAATCTGAAAAATCCAAAAAAGTAACTAATGTTACAACAGCCGCAAGTATATGGTTTTCGGCAGCGGTCGGCATGGCAATTGGTTTTGAAATGTATATTATCGCAATCATGGCCGCGCTATATTCAGTATTGATCGCTCGTATTCCACACGTAAAAACATATATTGATGAATAAATGCTCGATAAAAGAGACCTGTAGCAATAAAACCCCGTTGCGATAAATGCAAACGAGTAGTTAATGATTTTGGCGAAATTTTACTGAGCCATCCTGATAGCTACGGAAGGTTTTGAAATATTATTTATGCACAAAGTGCTATCACGCAATATTTCAGCTAATGGTCGGATGATGATCATTCCTGCATATGCTACATACAATTAATTTTGACAGATAGACTCTAGATAAGCTTGTGAAATAATTCATAGCAGCTACGGCTATGCTTTCGTAGACTACAAATAGTCGATTGAGAGACAGTCGACCGCACACTCCAACTATCGGAGGTTACACGCCAGAAGCACCTCGCCCTGATCAACGCTGAGATTTATAATTGGTATCCAGCTTAGTAAGTGTGATACAGGAAAGGGTGCTTTTTCCTTGTAAAAATACTTTTTAATTACGAGTATTGCATTTACTAAACATAATTTTATTGAGAGTTATGTAAAATATCTTACAATCAATTATATAGGACAGTTTATTATAAGTAATCAATTGCAGTGCAAAACAAATGCGAGTTCATTTGCAAGCTAGGAGTACACGTGAAGCAGTATAACGTTTTGATAGTCGAAGACGAACAGGCGCTGAGCCAAGCATATAAAACAATCTTAGAAAAAGAAGGCTACAATGTAACTACCGCGGAAAACGGTGAAGAAGCCCTCAAAATAACCGCAGAGAACGAACCAGATATCATACTCCTTGATTTGCGCATGCCAAAAGTTAACGGCACTGAGTTTTTAAAACGCTATGATTTACGCAAAAAGCACCCCTCTGTAAAGGTCATTGTATTCAGTAACCTGGATACGCAACAAGATATTGACGAAGCATACTCACTTGGAACCGATCGGTACATGTTAAAAGCTTGGGCGTCACCAAAAGAATTGGCTCAACTTGTCAAAGAAACGCTATCTGCAAAAAAAGTTGCTAAGCACTAATTTTTATGCCGCGAAAGCTATCTTCACCAATTAAATCAAGCAACCGCTCCTCATCAACTATATAGCGTTGATTATCATACTTTAAAACTTTTTGCTTTTTTAATTTGTTCATTTCTGTTGCGGTCGTTTCTCGTGTTAAACCTACCAGGCTAGCTAAATTTTGATGCGTAAGGGTAAGCGGAATATGAATCTTTGAACGATGCTTTTCACCATAACGCTCACATAAATAATAGATTGTGTATAGTAATTTTTCGCGTGCTTTTGGCTGCTCTAACGCGTTGACGTGAATCAGTGAAGCGGAATAGTTAGTAGTAAAGTAATCGAGCAATGCATACAACCGGGTTGGCTTAGAGAGCATATAATTAACAAGTTCTTGCTTGGGCACAAACGCAATCTCGCTATCAGACACTGCTTCGTAAAAAAAGAGCGTACTTGGTGCTTTATCAAAAATCCATGATGAAGGGAAGAACTCGCCCGGGACGTGATACATTACAATCTGTTCGTCACCATGTGATGATATACTAAAAACCCGCACAATACCGCTTACAATGATGCAAGCTGAACGGGGGACTTCACCTTGGTATAAAATTGTTGATCCCGCACTAAACTTTCGTTTCACGTGGTCTTTTAAAAGAGACTCAAAGTGTGTCAGCATAGTACCCCTTATTCATTTATATGTACCAACTCTATTATTGTAGGTTATCTCGTAAGAATATGTGTAATTTATATTACACGCAATGTGTAATTATGCTTACAGACCTCCCTAACCGTTAAGGCTATGCTGATAATGTGTTAATTAAAAGGAGGAGTGGTATGAGTTACACCATTGACGACAGGGTAGAAGACAGAATCCATAATTTTATGGAACGAAAGTCACGACAGTACCCCGATCTAAAATTATTAGAGAAGTGGGGTGACTTTGAGACTACCCCGATTCGGGAAAATCATTAATAACAGGAGGTAAACTATGGGAATTTTACTCTGGATTTTATTCGGGGCACTGGTTGGATGGATTGCATCATTGATAATGCGAACTGATGAAGAACAAGGCGCCATCGCGAACATACTGGTGGGTATAGCCGGAGCCATACTCGGTGGCTTTATTGCGCAACTGCTTGGAGCTGAAGGCATTACAGGCTTTAATCTGACTAGTTTCATCGTTGCTCTACTCGGGGCAGTGGCATTGATTGCGATTGTAAAAATGTTTACTTCTCGCTCGCACCGCACCATGTAGCAATACAACGCTGATGCATAAAACGGCTCTCGATAGGGAGCCGTTTTTTATTACGGTGAAAGCGGGGCGAAAATTACCACAGACAAAACGAAACCACTCATGCTAAACTTTAAATAGTCATGTGAGCACTGGCCTTTGGCACTTTAGCTTGCAGGCTTTATTAATCTTATAGGATGGCACACTACGGTCACTGCTAATCCGTACATATTCAACGGTTTCCTGTAAAAAGATGTTTTTCGTGAACGGTCGATAACTTCTCTCAGGCAACTTCTTCAACCAAAATCCGTTCTAATTCGTAATCTCACGGGTTACTTTTTTATTACTAAAATTCTAGGAGATGAATATGTACGCAATTAATCAAATTATCAATGTTAACTCTTTTTATTTTGCAAACGGACGCGATCTTAAATCGTACCCAAAACAAATAGAATTTGGTACCACACGTTGCACCTTTACCGATGGCATTCAATACTTAGTAAAACAAGGAACGCGTGCTATTCGTTTGTTTGACATGACCGATGGTCAAACTACTTATCGTTTGCGCTACGAAAATGGCAGCTGGACACTACTTGGTACACGATAGGCATTGTAAAAAATAGTGGTGCAATTTTTAACCACTGCATCTTCTCACGTATATTTTTATAAACCCAAAACGTCAATATCAAAAAATCAACCGAGCCAGCCAAAAAGCCCCTACATATGCCTCAATTCACCGTGACTAACATTTTGTTCTTTTTATGAGGTCATAAGGTTGTTACTTAAACAACTATTTGACATTCTTACAAAACAGGAGTAAAACGAAGCTATATACTAACGAAAGGGGAGGTAGGTATGCGTACAGAAGGACTCAAAGTAATGTGGGAGTCGTTGGTCTTACGTGGCGTTGCCGGAATTCTATTTGGAATTGCAGCCGTTTTTTGGCCAGCATTAACATTAATAACTTTGGTATATATTTTTAGTATATATATCTTGATAAGCGGTGTTGCGAGCATTGTAGAAGCAATAATAGCTCTCAGTCGTCGCGGCTCATGGCTTTGGCGTTTACTGATTGGCTTTGCCGAACTGGGCGTGGGTGTATATTTGGTTCGTCATCCAGAGGTGTCATTTGCTACTTTGATACTTCTGATTGGCCTTGTGCTCATTGCCCGAGGAGTAATTGAAGTAGTTATGGCAATCTTAGAGGATTACACTGCAACCGAAAAAACCCTTATGGTTATTGGTGGCGGATTGGCCGTAATTGTGGGCGTTGCCGTGCTTCTTCAGCCGGAAGAGAACGGGTCAGCCTTTGTATGGATTCTTGGTTTGTATGCCTTATTGACAGGCCCAATGTGGATTGCACTTGGCATTGATACAAAACATGCACAAGAAGACGCGGTAAAAGTAGAACGTCGGCGTTAATATAAAGCTACTAGCAAAAACCACCCTTTTCTAAAGGGTGGTTTTTTATTGATACCGTAGTGCTTGGATGGGATCTTTGCGCGCCGCACGAACAGCCGGAGCAACTCCAAAAACAATACCAACCGCTATAGCAACCAAAATAGCGATCCCAGCAACTGCCAAATTAACTGCCGGCTCCAAATCAGTCGTAAGACGTATGACAAAGTTCGTAAGCAGGGAAACCAAAATACCTATTACACTTCCGACAAGACTTAAGATAACCGCCTCAATCAAGAATTGATGCATTATCTGGCGATTTGTGGCACCAATAGCCTTGCGGATGCCTATTTCGCGGGTACGCTCTGAAACCGAAACCAACATAATATTCATAATGCCGATACCACCCACAAATAAAGAAATGGCCGCCACGCCGGCAATCATGGCCGTAATAAGCGATAGGGTCGCCGAAGTTGCTTGGATTGATTCACCCTGAGTCAAAAGAGTAAAGTCTTCTTGATAATCACGAGAGCGTAAAAGCGCCTGCTTTATGCTATCGGCCGTTGCTTCAAGATTATCGGGATTGTCCGGCTTGGCAAAAATTTGAAAAACCTGGCTTTCGCCTTCGGTCAAAGTTTGGCCTGTTACGTATGGAATAAATACCGCGTTATTAAAATCAGTACCCGGTGTGATGGGATTGCTCTCAAATTCTTCAAATATACCCCGCACAATAAATTCTTCGCCTCTCATCTGAAACGACTTGCCAACCGGCACATTTTCTTGAAACAGTTTTTGAGCTACTGTAGGTCCCATAACCGCAACTTTTCGACCTTCTTCACCGACACTAAAGAATGACCCATACTGCACTTTATGCTGCATAAGTTGCGGTAAGCTTGCGGTTGTTCCAATGACTAATCCGTTTGAGAACTCTCTATCCTCATAGCGGGGGACAGCACTTACGATGCTTAAAGGAGCACTTGACTCAACTCCTGGTACTTTGCTTACGGTGCGAACATCGTTATCGCTAAAAACGGTGCTTACATTATTAAATAGACTAATACCAAGCGGGCTATTTTGCTGGTTATTTGAAATACTGCCGGGGCGAATCGTTATTAAATCGCTACCAAACTGGTTTATTTGATCGCTAACTTGTTTTTTTACGCCCTCACCAAGACTAACGGTTGTGATGACGGATGCTACGCCAATGATAATACCGAGCATTGTCAGTAAACTGCGCCACTTTGAACTCTTGATTGAATGCAAAGCCAATCTGGTGTTGCCGTTCATCATGATTTTCGCCCTCGTTTTTTAGGCGCTTTGCGCGCTTTTCGAGCAGGTTTTTTACCTTTCGGTTTGGGGGCTAAATCACCAGGTATTGTTTTCATTAACGCAGAAATACCGGCAAGATCATCTTCTTCTGTCGTACGGGGCGCAAAATAAAGACTACGCCGAATAGCAGTTGGGACTTCTCCGATGGCACTTTTTTCATCATGAATAATTGCGCCATCATGCATATAAACTACCCGGTTGGCGTAACGAGTAAGCTCTGGGTTATGCGTTACCATTAGAATAGTGTTGCCCGATGCGTGAATCTCACTTAAAAGCTCCATCACTACACGGCTTGAAAGACTATCTAGGTTACCGGTAGGCTCATCGGCAATAAGTATATCGGGATTATTTATCAGCGCACGCGCAATAGCGACCCGTTGAATTTGACCACCACTAAGTTGGTGGGGGTAAAATGCGTCTTTATCGGCCAAACCGACGCGTTCTAAGATCTGTTCAGCACGCTTTAGCCTTCTTACCGGCGTAAGACCCTTGTAAGCCAAGGGTAGGGCTACATTTTCAATAGCCGTTAATCTGTTAAGAAGATTGAACGATTGAAAAACAAAACCGATATTATCGCGACGAATTTTGGCTCGCTGGTTAGTCCGAAGCTTTGCAGTTGACCGTCCGTTTAGCATATATGCTCCGTAAGTAGGGCGATCAAGCAAACCGATAATGTTCATTAATGTTGACTTACCAGAACCGCTCGGCCCCATGATTGCAACGAACTCACCTTTTTCAACGCTAAAATCGACCTCGTCGAGCGCTATGGTAGCAGCGTCGCCGAAACCGAATAGTTTACTAACTTCTTTTATGCCTATGAGTGCCATGTCGTACCTCTAGTGTACGCTGTTAATTAAGGGGAGGGCAAGGTTAAGAACTATGTAAATGTAGTAATTTTTAAGCTATAATTCGGAGACTAAGGAGAGGTGTCCGAGTGGTTGAAGGAGCACGCTTGGAAAGCGTGTATGCGCTGCAAAGTGTATCGAGGGTTCGAATCCCTCTCTCTCCGCCA
>CAYRRR010000028.1:0-1859 GCA_964426755.1 uncultured Candidatus Saccharibacteria bacterium
TTGGTGTTTTGCTTATGCTTGCAAAAATAATGTTTGCAAACTAAAGTTGCAACAATGCCTGAACATATGAGCGATAGACTATCGGATGAAGAGTTGCTGCATCGTGCTCGTCACTTAGAGGAAGTTTCTAGAAATCTTTTTATGGCAATATGGAGACAAATAATTATGGAGGAGATTCCTGAGCGAGGACCTGTGGCCGATATAGCACTGGAGCTCAGGGCTGTATTGAATCCTCATTGGCCCAGTAATTCGGATTGGCTCCCTGAGCCGTTGGCTACTGAGCGAAAAGAAGGCTACCCTGGGCTAAGCTATTAAGTGCAGTTTGAACTTCCTTTACTACCGTGTAGCAAACGAGATTAAATTAGTAGACGTCAGCACAGCGTCTACTTTTGTTATAGTTATGTCATGATCGAAGTAATACATTATCAAAATAAAGCCTATGAATTGCCATTCGAACCCCTTATTTTCAGTTCGCTAGACGAAGTCCGTAAACTGCTACCTAATTTACCGGAAAGCATTCAAATATATTTTTCAGACTATGGAATACTTGAGAACATCGGAGTCGGAGGTTACGCATATTCAAGTAACATCATAACAATTTCACTTGACCCAAATTTTGATGATAAGAAAAAGCAAGAAGCCAATATACGACCAACCGTATTCCATGAATCTTTTCATCTTAGTCAAAGATTTACTGGAGAAGACGGGCCGTTTTCAGCAATCGACAATGCGATTTATGAGGGCATGGCCACAGTGTTCGAGCGCGAATATGCTGGAGCTTTTGAGCCATACGGCGATTATAGGTAAATTTCAGAAAAAAACTTAAAACAGTGGATAGAAGAACTGAGAAAATTGAGTGCAGAAGTTTTTGCGGACAAGAAAGTGTATTCAAAATGGAAGTTTTATCATCCTGAACTTCAAGAGCGCTGGATCGCATACAGAACTGGAACGTGGCTAGTCGACCAAGTATTGAAGAAAAAAGAATTAACAATATTAGAATTGAGAACTAAAAAAGCCGTTGATGTCTTAAGCATGTACAAAAAGTAAGGTTCTAACTTCAGCTACTAAGCTGTACTAAAAATGCCCATGCTTGTCATGAGTTATTTTATTGGTTTGCTCGAGCAACAAGTTGAACATCCGAATCGAGAGAGCGCTCATATGGAGCTATTGCAGATGCTTACATCGAGAAAGCGACTAAATGTCGTCGTTCCTTTTAGCGTACTATACTCTTATACTAGATTGAATCATTTGCAAGTCTCAACAAAAACACATAGCGTGAGGTGTTTATGAGGTGTTTATCGTTACAAGATGAGTAAGAATGCATGAAAAACATATGATAAAATATTCATATGAAGTATACAGTCTTTGATGATTTCTTTTCCGTACTCGGTAACCAACAGCGCGTTAGAATATTGCAGTATCTAGATAAAAACGGTAGTAAAACGGTAACAGAGATTAGTAATAGCCTACAAATTGAACAATCTGCCGTTTCGCATAATATGAAACGCTTGCTCATGTGTCATTTTGTAGAGATGGAGCCAAAGGGCAAAGAGCGAGTGTATTCAATAAATAAAGACACGGTCCAGCCGCTGTTTCGCATGATAGATAAGCATGTACGAACATACTGCGCTAAGGGCTGTAAGCATTGGGGGTAAACTATGCCAATCATAAATTTAAAGCTCATCAAAAAAGAAGAAATCGCCAACGGTACAATGGCGTTTCATTTTGCCAAGCCAAAAAGTTTTGAGTTTCGTGCTGGCCAATTTGCAGATTACACTTTAATAGATTCGCCCGAAACCGATGAAGAAGGCAACATGCGCGGTTTTTCATTGGTTAATGCGCCGTATGAAGAAGATATT
>CAYRRR010000028.1:1959-6461 GCA_964426755.1 uncultured Candidatus Saccharibacteria bacterium
AAGCTATGCTCAAGCGGCACGTCAAAGATATTACAATACCGATTTATTACTTGGCTGGTCCGGCAGCTATGGTTGGTGCAATGCGTAAGATGCTTGTAAGCGCTGGCGTTAATGAAGATAACATTAAAACAGAAGAATTCTCTGGTTATTAAATGAACGGTAAAGATATAAATCAATCGACTGCGGCTGAAGCAAGTATTTTGGTGTACGCTTCGTATTTGTTGCGTTATGTTTCGACGCCAATAACTGCCGACGAGCTACGAAAGAAGGCAGCCAGCAAGCACTTTAAAAGACTAGCCGATCATTTCGCAGCGTTGCCTGAGGATAGGGTTTTTAATCGACACGACGATATTTTGAACGCATTAAGAAAGCAAGCCAGAAAATCATGAGTACAAACTTCAGTATAAAACGTATTTATGAGCCAGTCAGTACGAGTGATGGTTTGCGGATATTGGTTGATCGTTTGTGGCCACGAGGTATACATAAGAAAGCAGCGGCGGTTGATCTTTGGCTCAAAGAAATCGCACCAAGCCCTGATCTTCGTGCGTGGTTTGATCATAAACCAGAACGGTTTAAAGAATTTTCGGCAAAATACACAGAAGAGCTACGTAATAATGCTGCAGTAAAACAACTCACTGATGAAATTATCAAACATAATACGGTTACGCTGTTATATGCTGCGCATGATAAAAAGAATAATCATGCTGTAGTTTTGCTAGATTATCTAACTGACGAATTATCATTAGAGCTATAAAAACATGCTTCTAAATAGTTGCTAAGACTATATTTGATACTGCCGTTTGAGGCTTTGTAGCAACTTGATATTGAACCTAATGACCACCAAACCCTCGAGCTTTTTCAAACGATGATTGTCTTATGTTTTAAATAAACACTCAAAGCTTTATTATTACAGTATGGATACAAAAGATCTGCTTGCTGCAACACGAAATATCTGGGGTGATGAAAAACTAAGTTTAGATGAAATAATTATTCGCTTAAATGTAGTCGTGGGTGATATCAGCCGCATTGCAAGAGATCATACTGAAAAAGGTGAGTTTGATGAAGTTGAACTTAAAAAAGAGCTCGGTAATGTTATATTCTCTATGATTAGATGGTGCAGTGATTTAGGTTACTCACCTGAAGAGTGTATTGAGCTTGCCAAGCGAGCCCAATATACCTACAAAAACAACTCGGCATCATAGTTATAAAAAACCTCACTGCTTGGCATTCAGTATTGTGTAAGACTGTAATCGTTAAACGGAGGATCTACATGAACAAGCATAAAACAGACAAGGTTTCACAAGGTAAGATCAACTTGCATAACAAGGCTGGGCAGGCTCCGCAGGTCCCGCTTGTAAAGTCGAACCAACGCAACCAATACCGATGAAAGTTCTACTTGAATTAGCACTCTTGACATGCGAGTGCTAATTTCTTATAATAGAAGTGTGAATAACCATAAGCAAAATTAAAGAAAGGGGGCAATTATGGCATTAACTAGATGGGATCCATTTGCGGAACTCAATAATTTACACAATCAAGTTAACTCACTCTTTAATGATGCGTTTGGTGGTAGCATGTCGCTAACTAGCGGCTTAACACCAGCAACGGATGTCTTTAGTGATAAAAACGGCTTAACTGTCGAGGCTCATCTACCAAATTTTAAAGATGAAGAGATAAGTGTAGAGCAGCATCAGAACGAACTAGAGATAAAGGCTGAGCACCAAGAAAAAGAAGAAAGTGATGATCGTAAATATCTAGTACGCGAAAGTGTCAATAAATATTACCGTCGCTTTACTCTGCCAAAAAACGCTGATGCAGATAATATTTCTGCGAAGTTTGAGGACGGTGTCTTACGGGTAACTATTCCGTATAAGGAGCTACCAGAGCCAAAGCGAATTGCCATTAGCGCAAAAGCTAAATCAGACAAGTCCAATAAGTAAGTTACAAGACTGCCACTAAAGAGTGCCCCCTAAGCCTAGGGGGTATTTTTATGTGGGGAAATCTTGTTGATAGCTGGTTATGGTCCAGGTTCTCACACCAGATGAAAGTTCAGTACCAAATGTAATTGTGCCCGAACCCCTTAAATTAACCGTTTGACCAATGGCGGAGCCTAAACTACCACTACCGCTGATTGAAACTTTACTCCAATACGCATGAAAGATCATGCCGGGCATATTAACACTGCCGCTAACATTCACTGTTTCTAAATCTTGAGAAGTTTTTAAATCGCTACCAGTCACGCTTGTACAGTTGGGGTTACAGGCAGCCGTTGTTTTAAAGCTTATAAAATGAATTCCTGTACCGGCGCTATTAGCAATCAGCTGGGTAGAGCCACTAACAGAAATAGTGCCATCAACAATGATAACGGGGCGGTTTGCACCGACGCTATCTGCAACCCTCAGACGAGCAGAGCCGCTAATCGACAAATTTCCGGTGACATACACGTTGCCTTGAACCGACATCTCGCACGAACCAGATATTGTTAGATTGCCATTTAATCGTAGGTTATTTGTAAGTGTTTTAAGTTTTGATCCTTGGCAGCCGTAGTCATTTGCATCGGCTGTTGTCGTAACATTATTAATGTGATTTTGGCGGCTATACGTTGGTGTTGTTACGGGTGGAGCAGTACAGCCTAGCTGTAGGCCTTGCCCATCACTACCAGGTAAAATGTTGCCTCCATGACTTGGGCCTGAACTGGTTTGATTGGTAGCACATACAGTGCCGTAAATTCTGGTGCTGTTTCCGTCAAATGAAATTGGTTCACCGCTTGTACATACCTCCGGGTAGGATGATCCGGGGTTGGCGCCAGCAGGGCATGATTGATGAGCAATATTAACGTTAACTGGCTGCGCGTGTGTGCCAATGCGGGACGAGCCGGACATGCTGAGACTTCCGTTGACAAACACATCAGTATTAGTAACGTTTGCGCTGCCGCCTAGAATTAATCCTCCCGGCCCGGTGTGTACCGCATAGCCATCCGAGCTGGTACCAACAATCGTTACTTTAATTATACGTGAGCTTTCGACTTCGTTTTTGTTAAAACGATAAACGTTGCCGGTAGCGACAATTTGTTTGGCGTTGGTATCGGCCATGTTGATAATAGTGGTTGTATACGTTCCGCGTCCTTGCGTGGCATTATTAAAGAACTCTTGTTCGCTAACATGGCCGGCAAAATTCTCATCTTCATTAATTTCTTTAACGGCTTGCTCTATTCCGGCCTCTGCTACCATTAGCGCATTAGCTGAAAAGACTTTGTTATTACTGATAGCATACTGACTAATGCTTAGGCTTGCTAAAGAAAATCCAACTATCAATAAGACGGTGGTAATAATAAGCACACTAACAAGTAGCATGCCAGTTTGAGGTTTTTTTAGTTGCTGAATTTTTTTCTTAATCATTTCTAAACACCATCCTTGTTGAATACTCAACGCTTACCGCTTGGTTATATTTAGTATCTTGCAGTTTGACATACAGCTCAATGGAGCGAGCTGCAGTTGGGGTGACTTCTTGATTTTGATCATTGTAATAGCGAACGGTAAACGTATCGACATTAGTTAAGATTTCTCTATCGGCTGAACAAGTTGGTGAAGCTGCCGCTGGTGGGCAAGATGTGGCAGTTGAGTTTCCGGCCACAGGTGATGCTAAGCTGCGCTTATATAATATGTCGCCCTCCAGATAATAAATAATGTTGTTTTTTTCAGATATATACAGGGCTGGATCAGCAAAAATAATATTACCGTTATTGTCTTCAACTGCGGTTGCTAAAACGAGAGTATCACTATCAGAAGCCCAACTCAAAAGATTACCGGGAGCTTCGGGTGCGTGCGCATCTTCCCAGCGGTTATTCGCGTCAGCATTGCCAGATAGGCGAATGTCGTCACCAATTAAATCAAGCGCTGATTGGGCTTCGCCGAGTAATTGCGCGCGCGCTTCGGTAGTGCTATATTGCACGATACTGTTGGTCATAAAATTAATAATTATAAATATAAGCAAACTGGTAACAGTTAGGGCAATAATAGTTTCAACTAACGTAAAGCCTTTGTCGGATTTCATTGCACAATCCCGATCACGCCTATCAGCGAACTAAGTTGAACATCTCTGGTTTGGCCGCCATAATTGTAACGTACCGTAACATCTACTCGTTTAATACCTGGCGACGGTTCGCTTACTACAACGGTGCCGTTGCTGCCTTGCGGCAGGGTTGATGGCAGGCTAGAGGTAAAATCTATATTCTGGCCGGCTGTTAAGTTGTTGTAGTTACTGTTGCGAAGCGATTCGATCTGGCGCTGGGCTGCACGTGTAGCGCTATCGAGATAACTTGTTTGTACTTGAGCTCGCTGGATGCTTATAAAAATATTACTAAGACCTGCAAAAATAACACCGATTACTAAAATGGTTACGAGTAGCTCAACCAGTGTAAGGCCAGACTCATTGTGCTTCATGCTTATGCATAGTATAACTGATTGCAGCACGGTCTCATATGGAGTGAATAAAAATTAAAA
>CAYRRR010000029.1:0-6264 GCA_964426755.1 uncultured Candidatus Saccharibacteria bacterium
AACAAGGTATCCGTACCGGAAGGTGCGGATGGATTACCTCCTTTCTAGGGAGTTTCTAGCATCAGGACTGGGTAACCAACCTGAGAGCTAGGTCGATCTCGATACATTGTAATCAGTACTGACAATGTATGTATCCCAGCAATGGGACGAGACTCAGTGCTAACACTAAGCCGACGTTGATTTGCACTACTCAGGGTTTAACGTTAGGGATCTACAAAAAGATTCTTTCAGCGCCTAAAAGGTGTGATGTTTAAGTCCGTCACTCTAACTTCTCTATATGAGAGGACAAGAGTTGTGAGGTAAAAGAAAAGAGCCCATTTGCGAGAGGGCTCTTTTTTATTTTGTTTTGATAGCTAGTTGGTAAAAGACTGTGGTATGGGTTGTATTTATAGGCTTAAAGTCTAAATTCTCATAATAACTACGCAGTTTCTTATTATTGGCGGGGCAGTCGAGCCGGAGAAAAGGTCGGCCTTTGGCACGAACTTCGCTTTTGGCCCAATCAATGAGTTTAAGCCCTAATTTTTGACCACGAAATTTATCGCCCACCATCAAACTGTGGATGTAGCCAGCTTTACCATCCACACCCACGGTTCCCCAGTTGTGTGCGTCATCCCATATAAGTGCGATACTGCCTGCAAGTCTGCCATTTATTTCAGCGACATAGGTGCCACCCCTTTTAAGACGCAAAGCAACATCTTCTTCAGTAAAAGGGTAATCACCCCACGCACTGTCACCGAGAGATAGTTTAAACGCTCGGGTATCTTCCATGAGTTCTAATAAATTTTTGCTGTCAGCTTGGGTGGCTAGGCGTATCTTCATTGACTCTAATATCTTAAAAAGATATCCCGAAATGACGTTTATATGCTTTCTTGCTCTGGTTTTTTGCCAAAGAGCAAGGTAGTAATTCTGCGTTTTGCTCGCTGGAGACGTGATTCTACAGAGGGGAACTTTTCCAAGCCTATAAAGTAACTACTTCCGTTCAATGGATAAACTATGCCAATACCCGTGGCAAGACTTCTAATCGATTGTTCTCGCTGGATATTGTTTGTTGAAGGATCCGTGAAGGTTCGTGTGTATTGCCGATAACTCCATTTCCCATCGTCATCAGGGCCATAAAGTTCGGTTACATCCATTGAAAATGTTTCATCGCTATAAGGCTCATCATTATCAGGGGGGAGGGCGACTCCGTCCAAGTAATCTGTACCGTCAATTGTTTGAATTCGGCCAATGGCTTCCAGTACCTGAAAATCCTCATTTGTAAAAGACTCTGAATCACCTATATTATTGCCTCTTTCTGGGTTGCCTGATGTGTTCATGGATGAATATCTTTATATACGATACGGTATGATTTATCAAATAAAAAATTCCGAAATAATTCGGAATTTCGTGGTGGGCGATGAGGGACTCGGTCACGTTCCGCGACCCCACAACTTCATCCCTGAAAACAAGTTTTCAGGAGAAGTTTGCCGTCCAAACTGCCACGGGCAGTTTTCCCCTCCGACCTCTAGCGTCGAATGTTTAAGGCACAACACTGGCCATTTAAAAAACCACCCAGGGGTGGCTTCTTTAAATGGTGGGCGATGAGGGACTCGAACCTCCGACCTCGTCATTATCAGTGACGCGCTCTAACCAGCTGAGCTAATCGCCCAAAATGAGACAAACCTACGGTTTTTCTCATCGCGCCGGCAAATTTGTGTGAAAATTTGTCGGGCTGCTCTTTTCCCTAAAAGAGCTACGTAATTTTGGTGGAGCGACGGGGACTCGAACCCCGGACCCCCTGCTTGCAAAGCAGGTGCTCTAGCCAACTGAGCTATCGCCCCAGAAATTACTCGAGTAATTTTACCGTAAAAAGTATCTTAAGACAAGAGAAGGGGCGCAATAGCAGCTAGAGAAACCATTTTTTATGCATGGGGAAGAAGACGACGACGGTCGCGTAGGCTCAATAATCGCTCGCCACCAAACAGTGCCAAAGCGGCCAGGCTGCCAAATACAGGTATAGTCCAGTTTCGCTTAGCTGCCTCGGTTACACCGGCGACAGAGGGCGAAGAGCCGCTTCCATCGTCGCTGTTATTAGTGAGGCCGGCAACTTGTGAGCCGGTATCACCTTGATCCATGTTGGCAACAGCGGTGTAAATTTGTTCTTGTGCGCCGCGGGGAAGGCTTACGCTCTGAGCTCTGTACGAGCCGTTTGATGGCACAAAGGCAAAGGCCTGCATTGGAAGGCTATTGTATCCGGAAGACGTACCAGACGAACCGGTAGGGGTTGCAGGAGGGTTTCCATAAGCGGTATTAATCCCAAAACTTCCGTGCCAGCTGCCAAAGACATTGATAAACAATATACCAAACCAGTTAGAGAGGTTAATCGTGCTATTAGTGACATTCAGAATATTGGCCGCTACACTGGCAGCGCCAGTAGTTGCGTTACCGGCTGTAGTATTTTCTGCAACTGTAGCGCTGCCACTCGCAGCGCTTGCCTTGATATTATTGTTAATCGTAGAATTATTAACGACATTGGCTGTTGCGGTGGTATTAGATGGATTAGTCTCGGCAATGTTGGCGCTACCGAGAGCGGCAGCCGTGGCATCGGGTGCATTTACAATCATGCCTACCCATTCACCTAAGACATTAACGAACACAAGCAGGCTATCGCTACCAACAATTTGCTTTCCGGTTAGGTTAAACAGTGTCAATTTAGTAGCGGCATCACCTGTTGTAGCGTTGCCTCCGGTAGTATTATTTGACACTGTTGCCTTGCCGCTAGTAGCGGACAATTCTACATTGTTATTAATATTCTGATTATCAGTGAAATTAGCCAGAACCTCTTGGTTTGATACTTTTGCTGCATCAAACGTTACAGAAGGGGCATTACTGGCAAGAAGGTTATGCAAAAACTGTTGTGGTAAGAGAACATCACCCTCGAGGTTGCCATAGATATTCAGCATTCCAAAGAATGACTGACCAGAACCAATGATGGAGTTAATCATATTTACCACATTTGCCATAGCGGTTGCAGAACCAGAAGTAGCGTTACCGCCTTGTGTATTCTGTGTGACAGCAGCGTTACCTGACTGAGCTGTAAGGTCTATGTTGTTATTAATCGTTGAATCATTAGCAATGTTAACCTCAATTTGATTATTCTGAGCGCTGTTCACGCTGTTATTGCTGCCGGGAGCAAGAGAGCCAGGATCAATAAATAAATCCCCAACCACATTACCAAAAATATTTTGTACAAATGGCACGAAGCCCTCTTCTCTGAAATCTCCCCATAATGATTGCAGCATATTTACAACGTTGGCAACCGCAAGCGCATCGCCAGTGGTGGCGTTACCGGCCGATGTATTTCCGCTAACGGTCGCATTACCCGTTTTAGCTTTAGAATCAATGGTATTGCTTATGTTTGCATCATAAAAGAGGTCGAAAGCGCCAGTATTTGATGTATCATTCTTAATTTCTGAAGAATCATTATCATTATTGGTATTAACATTAGCAGTTTCGTCTAATTCAATATTGCCAGTAGTTGTAGTTTGGTCTCTGGTGCCGGCTTTGGCGGGTGAATCACTGTTCGCAGGGACTCTTTCGACTGTTTTAACGTTGGGTTCGTATTTGCCAGACGTGGCATTGTACTTATATTCGGTTGTATCCCACTTTTTTGTTTCAGGATTATAACTATAATTCTGCTCTTGTTTAGGAGCGGTTTGCTTGGTGGTAGGGTTCCAGGTGTAATGATCGTTTTCCCATAAACCTGTCGATTCGTTATATGTATAAGTCTTAGCAGCATCGCCGTTCGGCTTCTGCGGCCCTGTTGTACTGGGGGTGGTAGATGTGGCTTCTTGAGCCATTGCTGTCAGAGGATAAAATGCTGAAAATGATAATGCAATTATCGCAATGATGAAAGCCTTCAATGTATTTTTTAGGTTTCGCATAACAACCCCCTAACAGTCAGTTTAGTCATTTGATAGTTGTTGTAACAGGAGAGGGCTCCACTTTTACTCTCCCAAAAGGGAACCCTCTAGCTGTCTATTCACGGAAACTATGCAAGAAAAAAAGTTTTGCTTAGTTTGTGATCTCAACAGTTACATCAGTCGTGCTGATGTTAGAAGCGTTGCCGCTGCTGGCTGAACCGCCAGATGTATTGCCACTTACAACCGCATCGCCGGTTGAAGCATTTTGAGAGTTGTTGTTCTCGATGTTGATATCGTTATCGTTATCTACTCTCCAATTAACGTCATATCGATTCTCAATTCGGTTGTGCGAGTTAGGGCCAGTGTTGGTTATATCATTAGAGCCGCTATTGCTGCCGCTTGAACTGCTGACACCGTTCATTGCACCACTGTTGTTGACACGAAGCGTAGCGCGGAGCAGGCTATCGTTCTCGGCGTTACCAGTTTCAGCATCACCTGCGGTTGTGTTCCAGTCTGCTGTGGCATCACCGCTGCGGGCATTCTGCGGGTTATTGTTGCGAACTCGGACGTCATTATCATTTTCGACTCTGCGATCCTCCTCATATCTTGACTCTACCGTGTTACGCGATCCTGGGCCTGTAGTATCAATACTGGCATTTGCGGCTGCAATACCAGTAGTGAGGCTGAGACCAAGTACCACTACTGCTAGTGCTCGGAGTAGTTTTTTCATATAAAACCTCCCTTTGTTTAGTTATTAAATAATATTGTCGGGTTTGGCCGCCCGACCTCGTTTGGCTACCGTTTAAGCCAAATAAGGTCGACAGGTCAGTATAGTATCTATCGATGGGGAGCTGTCCTTCCTCCTCGATCCGAGGCATCATTTCTAGAAGAGCTACTGTATGAATCTATGCTTATGCTTGTCGATGAACTGTTGGAAGTAGAGGTGCTATTGTCGATATTGACATCAACCTGGGTTTTGCTGCCGGGGCTGTCTATCTGTTTCTGAACGTGGCCACTGTCGGGGATTGGCACGTCTTGACCATTTACCGTGACGGAAGCCTCAGATGAGTTATTGGTGCTGGTAGGGGGTACTGTTACGCTAATAGTTGATTCTGACGACTGCTTCTGATCGGTGCCGTGATCTGTAATATTAGAATTTATTTCTGTAGTGCTGGAGCTTGACTCATGTGACGCTTGAGTTTCAGAAGCAGGCCTATTATCAAGAGAATCGCTAGTAGGCAAACTCGCTTGCATAGCTAAAGCGGCGCCAGGTAATATCAGACAAGCCGCCATAACTATAGCTGCAAAGGACCTCTTATGGAGCAACGCGGTTTTTATGCTATTCCAGCCATGGCTGAATCGTGACGCTTTCAACATCGGCCCTCCTTATAAAACATTACTAACATGACCCCCAATGAATCAGGCGAATAGTATCAGTCGCAGGATAGGGTAGCTATAAAATATTTCACACAAAATTCCACTTCTATCATTAGCATTAAAAAATATGACTTTTCAGATAACAAACTGTAGCAATTATTGCATCAATATATGGTTGACTACCTCTGTTTTTATTGCTACACTAATAAGGCTGCTTGAGTTTAGGCACGAGATCTTCACTTACAGATTTCCAGTGTAAACTCAAGAGGATACAGCTAGTCGCGTACAGTAGTAGGCGCATGTGGGCTTGAGTTCGTAACTTAACAAGTTGAGATTTACAAGAATAGATAGATGTAAAGACAAGCACGGCATTGAATTGGTGCATACCAATAACTAGCCGAATGCACAGTTTATAATGGAGACAAACCTACGGTTTTTCTCATCGAACCTTCCCGACTAAATCGGGATTCGCCTATTGGCGAACCGGTTCTGCTCTTTTCCCTAATTTGAGGAAGGGAGAGCAGGAGCGGTTCCGCTGATAAGCGGAAGGCAAATTTAATTTGCCAGCGACGATGAGAGGGAAACCGAGTGGTTGCCCTCTCCATTGTTTTTACACTCATAAAAAGTTACTCAAGCGCACACAACGGATGCCTTGACGTAAGATACCGATGAAGGACGTAGTAGACTGCGATAAGCTTCGGGGAGCTGTCAAACAAGCTTTGAACCGAAGATTTCCGAATGGGGAAACCCGTCTAGAGTCATGTCTAGTCACTCTTATCTGAATATATAGGATAAGAAGAGGGAACCGGGGGAACTGAAACATCTTAGTACCTCGAGGAAGAGAAAATAACCAATGATTCCGGGAGTAGTGGCGAGCGAAACTGGAATAGCCCAAACCTTTTTAACTTTCATCTGGCAATTTGTCAGGTGAATAAGTTGGTAGACGAATGTTAAAACAGGGGTTGTGACATAGTAAACAACCAGT
>CAYRRR010000030.1:0-5962 GCA_964426755.1 uncultured Candidatus Saccharibacteria bacterium
ACACCATATTCGCCTGGTTTATTATAAGGGTTTCGACCCATTGAATAGAGTTGATTACCTTCAGCTGTTGCACCAACCGTTTGCGTGCGTGCCTTTCCTAGCTGAGCGCAGCTAATGCCGTAGTAGTTGAGGATAGTTCGAAAGCCTTGAGTATTGTTATTGCAGCGCTGTACAGCTTCGTTCTGAGATCGAAAACCACAACGAACGATGTCATTATTGCTACACTGATTACTGGCTTCGGCAGGGGATACTACGGCTACCGCTTGAACAGCGAGTGTCAGAGATATAAACACGAAACCAGCACGTCTGATTGAGGCCTCTTTGCGCAGTCGCTGCGCGTAGAAAGATACCTGGGAGATCAGACTAGGGTTAAAGGGTAGGTTCGATAAAAGTTTTTTGAACATCTTTTTATTTCACGTTACGGTTATTCCGCTAATGTTATTGAACCATAAAGTCATGTGTTCAAACAAGGTTTTTCTGTTGTTATGCACAGATTTATTCGCTATAATAGTGATTAGAGTAATTCAGAGGGAAAGGCTAATCTATTTTTAGGACAGAGGGTTTTTTAGCGTGAGTAAACAAAAACAATATAGTTCACAGCAAATTCAGGTACTTGAAGGTCTAGAGCCAGTCAGAAAACGGCCAGGAATGTATATTGGCGGAACGGGCCGAGAAGGATTGCATCATCTTGTAAAAGAAATTGCCGACAACTCTGTTGACGAGGCTATTGCCGGGCATGCTTCCGAGTTGCATATTACTCTTCTTGATGATGGCGGCGTACGGGTTAGGGATAATGGTCGTGGTATTCCGGTAGACAAAATGGAGAAAACCGGCAAGAGCGCACTTGAAACTGTTTTAACAGTACTGCACGCAGGCGGTAAATTTGGAGGCGGTGGCTATAAAGTCTCCAGTGGTCTTCATGGTGTGGGTAGCAGTGTAGTAAACGCTCTTTCAACACGACTAAATGCAGAGATCCATAAGGATGGCTACATCTATACTCAAGAATACGAAAAGGGCGTTCCTTTAGGTGATATTAAGAAAACCGGCAAAACCGAAGATAGCGGTACCATAATAACTTTTTACCCAGATCCAACAATCTTCAAAGAATCTGTAGCGATCGACTACGAATGGGTCGTTGACTATTTACGGCACCAATCGTATTTAACTAAGGGTCTAAAAACCTTTGTACACGATGAGCGTACCGATGATCGTTTTGCGTTTTACTTCGAGGGCGGCATCCAGTCGTACGTAAAGCACCTTAATTTTGGTAAAGAAGTCGTCGACGAGGATGTTTTTTATGTCGAAAAAGACGTGGAGGATTCGCAAGTCGAAGTTGCCATGCAATATACCGACGCCTACACGGAAGCCATTAAACCGTTTGCCAATAACGTTTTAACCCCAGATGGCGGAACCCACTTAACCGGTTTTCGTTCAGCGCTAACAAGGGTAATCAACGATTATGCTCGCAAAAATAGTTTATTGAAAGAAAAAGAAGAAAACCTTAGCGGCGAAGATTGTCGAGAAGGCTTAACGGCAGTTATTTTGGTGAAGCTACCGGACCCGCAGTTTGAGGGCCAAACCAAGAACAAACTGGGGAATCCTGAGATACGTGGTTATGTAGAGCAAGTCATGACAGAATACCTTGCCTACTACCTTGAAGAACATCCAGCGATAGCAAAAAAGGTTGTAAATAAAGCAATATTATCGGCCAGGGCCAGGGCTGCCGCCCGTGCTGCCCGAGAGAATGTTATCCGTAAAGGGGTTCTCGACAGCACCTCATTACCAGGTAAATTAGCAGACTGCTCCAGTAAAGATCCAAGCAATTCAGAACTTTATATTGTTGAGGGTGACTCCGCCGGTGGTTCTGCTAAGTCTGGCCGAGATAGCAAAACACAAGCTATTCTGCCGCTGAGAGGTAAAGTGCTAAACGTTGAGCGAGCACGACTCGATAAAATGTTTGCCAACAATGAAATAAAGAGCCTTATAACCGCAATTGGAGTAGGGATTGGCGAACAGCTTGATATAGACCGGTTGCGATATCATCGAATCATCATTATGACCGACGCCGATGTGGACGGCAGTCACATTAGTACGTTATTGATGACCTTCTTCTTTAGGTATATGAAGCCGATTATTGACGGCGGCCACCTTTACCTGGCTAAGCCACCCTTGTTCTTAGTGAAGGCCGGCAAGAAAAAAGAGTATGCTTACTCAGATGAAGAGAGAGATAGCATATTGCAAAAACTGATCGCTGCTAAAACCGAGCGCGGAACAGTAGTAAAACAGGACGATGATGCGTCAAAGCAGGCCGGTGCTGAAGTTAGTCGCTATAAAGGTTTAGGTGAGATGGACGCTGACCAGCTCTGGGATACCACCATGAACCCTGAAAACAGAGTACTAATACAGGTTACAGTTGAAGATGCGGAAAAAGCTGACGCCATCTTTAATAAGTTAATGGGAACAGAGGTAGAGTTGCGTAAGAACTTTATTCAGGCGCGAGCTAAGTTTACTAATACAGAGGAACTGGATATTTAGTTATGGACGAAGAGAACAAAACACCACTCGAAGGTGAGGTCATTGCTAAGCAGAATCATTCTCGCACATTAGAGGAGCGTACAGTCGAAAACGTCATGGAGGAGAGCTATCTCCGTTACTCAATGAGTGTGATTATTGCTCGTGCGCTACCTGATGTGCGCGACGGTTTAAAACCGGTTCATCGCCGCATCCTTTATGTTATGGAAAAAATGGGCATTCGTTCAGGCAGCAAGACGGTAAAGAGTGCACAAATCGTTGGTGAGGTAATGGGTAAATATCACCCTCATGGTGACAGTGCTATATATGACTCTATGGTGCGTATGGCTCAGCCGTGGTCAATGCGCTATGAGCTTGTACAGGGTCAGGGTAACTTTGGATCAATGGATGGCGACCCTCCGGCAGCTTATCGGTATACCGAGGCTAAAATGGCTCGCACCTCCGAAGAGTTACTTGCTGATATCGATAAAGAAACCGTACCATTCCGCGATAACTATGATGGAACCCGCAAAGAGCCAACTGTCTTGCCGGCCAAACTACCCAACCTATTATTAAATGGGCAAATGGGTATTGCAGTAGGTATGGCAACCAATATCCCTCCGCACAACCTCGGTGAGCTAATTGATGCAACTGTGCATCTGATTGATAACCCCGAGGCTACAACCGATGACTTGCTTGAACATGTTAAGGGTCCAGATTTTCCAACCGGCGGTATTGTGTATGGTAAAGATTCGCTTCGGACGGCTTACGCATCAGGTCGCGGTGGTATTGTGGTGCGCGCTGTGGCGGATATTCAAGAAAATAAAAAAGGCAGACACTCAATCATTGTCAGCGAGATACCGTATGCCCTGAACAAAGCTTCACTGATTGAAAAGATTGCTGACCTTGTTAAGGATAAGAAAATTGTTGGCATAGCTGACTTACGCGATGAGAGCTCGCGTGGAACGGTGAAGATTGTTATTGATCTAAAGAAAGATGCTTACCCCAAGAAAATCCTTAATCAGCTGTATAAGTTAACACCACTTCAGAGTAGTTATCATTACAACATGTTGGCGCTTGTTGACGGTATCCAACCGCGAGTTCTTGGTCTTCAAGACATTCTTCAAGAATATATAAAACACCGCCAGGCTGTTGTCCGTCGCAGGACAGAGTATGAACTTAAGAAAGCCAAGGAACGAGCCCATGTATTAGAAGGGCTAAAGATAGCACTTGATCACATTGATGAGGTGATTGCTACCATTCGTGCCAGTCAAACAACTGACGAAGCTCAAGAGAACTTAATGGAGAAGTTCAATCTTTCTGAGATCCAAGCTAAGGCTATTTTAGCCATGCAGCTGCGCACGCTTGCTGGTCTAGAGCGTAAGAAGATAGAAGATGAGCTTGCAGAACTGCTTAAGACAATCAGTGAACTAGAGGCTATATTAGCAGATGAACAGCGAATATTAGCTATTATTAAAGATGAATTAAAAGATATTAAGAAGCAGTTTGCGGATGAACGGCGTACCAAAATAGTTCCGCAAGAACTTGGCAAAATGAGTGATGAAGATCTAGTTCCGGATGAACAAACTGTTGTTACGCTTACATCAGCTAACTACATAAAACGTTCTCCGATCGCTGATTATAAGAGACAGGGTCGAGGCGGTAAGGGCCGCCGTGGCATGACTACGCGTGAAGAAGATGTCATAGAACACGTTGTAAATGCTTCAACACATGACTTTTTGTTGTTCTTCACTAACAAGGGGCGAGTCTTTAGAATTAAAGCGTACGAAGTACCTGCTGTTAACTTGAGTGCTAAGGGTGTTGCTATTGTTAACCTCTTACAGTTGCAGCCTGAAGAAAAGGTTAGTTCAGTTATAAATATTTCGAAATCTGAAAAGACTGGAAATTTGTTCATGTGCACAGTCAAGGGTGTCGTGAAGAAGACTCCTTTTGAGCAATACCGGAATGTTCGAAGCTCAGGCTTGATTGCTATTAACTTGGATGAGGGGGACGAACTGAAGTGGGTACGAATGACGAATGGTGATAATGAAGTAGTTATTTCAACTGCGCAAGGCCAAGCGATACGCTTTCATGAGAAGGATGTTCGCCCAATGGGTCGAGCGGCTCGGGGTGTACGCGGCATACGATTACGTGCCGGAGATCAGGTGGTTGGTATGGATATTGTAGAAGAAGGCAGCTTTATGTTTATTATCAGCCGTCAGGGTTACGGTAAGCGGACTAAAGTAGATCAGTTTACGCCACATGCTCGTGGCGGGGTTGGCATTCGTTCCGCGGTAGTGAATAAGAAAACAGGAGAACTCGTGGGTGTGAAGGCGCTTACAAACGGCGAGAATGAAGTTTTGATTATTTCAACTCAAGGCCAGACTATACGTCTTGGTCTGAAGGATATACCAGCACTCGGGCGGGCTACTCAAGGCGTGCGTATTATGCGTTTGAATGATGGTGATACCGTTGCCTCCATGGCACTCATCGATACAACCCTTGAACCAAAAGACGACGAGAGCGAGACTAAGCCAGAGGGCTAACATATGCCAAGTCATGAATCTGACCTGGAACTTCTACAAACAGTATTAGACAACACCTTTGGAGGCGATGAGGAAGTGTTCGTCGCTAACCTTGATAAATTAGATCAAGCGAAACGGCGGCTGGAAGAACGAGGTTTCTCGAATTTTCAAGAAATAGGTAACAGGTGTCTTGGGCTATATGCTAGTAAACAGGCAATGGATGCCTGCGAAGCTAACCCGGATTTACAAGGCGTCATAATTAGTGGTTGTGATGTGTATTTTCGGCCAACAGCGGCTATACGAGTGGTAGGGAGTGTCCTTCGTGGGTGTGTTGGCGGGCCGACCGTGATTGACGATGACTCAGAGATAACTTCTTCCGATATTACTCACAGCACAATAATCGGATCAAAAATCGATAGCTCGGCAGTCATTAATGTCAAGGTAGTTAGCTCCCGGTTATTGCGCTCCCATCTGTTTGGTATAGGCCAGATATATGAGGCAAATCTAACAGATTGTGCGAGCAGCTCAAGTATTGCTGTAAGGGGAGTTACCGCCCAAAACCAACGGTATGGCCTTGGTAATTTATTCGAAGGAGCGCCTAATAACGGTCATGCAGCTCGTATGCTCGCCAATCGGGGAATTATAATCTCTGGTATGGGTGATAGTACCGAAGCGGCTGGGTTGTAGTAAATAGTACAGCTTTAATTGCCAAATAGTATTGACACATCTCTAAATAACAGATAAGATAGGATGAGCATTTTTGGAGAGTCTATTTTAGGTGTCTCAAAAATCAGAACGTTAAAAGTTGAGTAGTGCAACAGAGTTCTTTTAGAACTCACAATCAACGTCAGTTCATTTTGACATGTTTTATTACAGTCAAATTCTTTTTGGAGAGTTTGATCCTGGCTCAGGATGAACGCTGGCGG
>CAYRRR010000031.1:0-5938 GCA_964426755.1 uncultured Candidatus Saccharibacteria bacterium
GGTATTGTTGGGTTGCCAAATGTGGGTAAGTCTACCCTATTTAACGCCTTAACAAGCAACAATATACTGGCGGCAAATTATCCGTTTGCGACCATTGAGCCTAATACCGGTATTGTACCGATCCCTGATGAACGCCTGCACAACTTGGCTAAGATCTATAACAGTCAGAAAATAGTGCCCGCAACGGTGACATTTGTTGATATTGCCGGCCTTGTGGCGGGCGCCTCTAAAGGCGAAGGTCTAGGTAACCAATTTTTGGCGAACATTAGAAGCACCAATGCGATTGCGCATGTCGTGCGCGCTTTTGATGACCCGAACGTGCAGCATGTCGATGACCAGCCTAACCCAAAAAAAGATATTGATGTTATTAATACCGAGCTTGTATTAGCTGATTTGCAAACGGTTGAAAAGCGCCTGCCCCGCCTTGATAAAGAGGCGCGCGCCAACCCAAAACTCAAACCGCTCGCAGCCAAACTACAAAAAATGCACGCTATTTTAAATGACGGCAAGCCGGTTAATGAAGTCTTTTCTATAGAAGATTTTGAAGGCTTAGAAGATTTGCAGCTACTAACCATGAAGCCGGTTATTTACATCTTTAATGTTGATGAGACTACGCTCGCCGACCAAAGCAAAAAAGATTTACTTGCGGGAATCGTACCGCATGCTCAGAGTATCTTTGTTTGCGCTAAACTAGAACACGAACTGCAGGGCTTAGATGAAGCAGATCGTCAAGAACTGCTGGCAAGTTATGGCGTGGAGCAAGCGGGCCTAGAACAGCTCATACATGCTGCTTACGACACATTGGGCTTACAAAGTTATCTGACTGCCGGTGAAAAAGAGGTTCGGGCTTGGACGATAAAAAAAGGTGCTACCGCTCCGCAAGCAGCCGGCGTTATACATACAGACTTCGAACGTGGTTTTATTGCGGCTCAAGTGGTAAATTATCATGACCTTATTGCCGCTGGATCTGAAGCAGCAGCTAAAGCTGCCGGCAAAGTCCGTACCGAAGGCAAAACCTACGTTATGCAACCAGATGACGTCGTTGAGTTCAGGTTTAATGTTTAGAATGGGAAGAGCAGCCCGAGCAACGAATTCATTTCGTGCGCGGCGCGATGAGAAACCCTGTAAGGGTGTCTCATTAATGCGTTATGCAACCAGATGACGTCGTTGAGTTCAGGTTTAATGTTTAGAATGGGAGGAGCAGCCCGAGCTATGGACCGGCATCATATGTTAAACCGCCAGGCGGTTGATGTTGTGCGAAAGTACTTGAACGATATCGGGCAACAAGAGACGGACGCGGATAAAGCGGCTTCACAATAGGCTTATGCCGTTGGATTCCCATTGCTACTTTGCCTGCCACATGAGCCAATGAGTGTCGTTTCATATGGGCTTGGTAGTTAGTTGCAAAGTCGCTCTGAACCGGCTGAGCCAGCACGTAATTTTGCGGTTGCATGTTTGGCTGTGGCTGCTGAGGGCTAGTTTGCACTTGCTGAGCCTGATGCCAAGTGTTATCAACTTGTCGCAACTCCATGACGCGATGTTGGATGTAGTGCACAAGTTCACGCAAGCGTCCCTGTCGCCAACTGGTAAATCTCAGGGTTTTACTAAAGGTTACGAGTGAAAGCGTAGCGTCAAGTAACCGCGCATAGTAATCCACCTCAGACACCATGTCATAACGGATGTCCTCCATAGTTAAAAACCATGGTTTTTTATCAATCAGTAAAATTCGCCGGTCAGTTGCCAGCATCATAGCAAAGCCACCCTCATACTGACCATTCACGGCGTGTTGGATAACTTCGCCGGGTGCCAAAATATGGCATAATTCTTTTACTTCTGGCCTACCAAAGAATCGATTTTTTATGCCAACCTTTGCAAGCTGAGCATCAACATCGGCTAGTGACACCATACCTTCACACCTCCTTACCGCATTATCATGACATTCTTTGCTAGAAGTAGCAGTTAACTTAAACACATATGGTGTGAGAGATTTATCACAATACACTATATTTATTCACATTTTGTGTCATAATTATTCCATGTTGGGCGATGAAGGCCAATTAGAAAAATTTCTGCAGTTTTTTAAACAAGGTACTAGCCTGTCGTATCAAAAAGGCGAATACATTATACGACCGGGCGAATCACCTTCTCATATTTTTTATATTGAAAGCGGCCTGGTAAAGGCATTTAATATTAGCAAGTACGGCGAAGAAAACCTCTTGGTTGTCCGCCGTCCCCACGAGATGTTCCCGATTATTTGGGCACTGAAAGGTCGCGAGCGTCACATTATTTATCAAGCACTTGCTCCTACAACTGTTTTGCGCGTAGATCGTAAAACTTTTACGCAATATCTTGAGTCTAACCCTAAGGCAATGTACCCACTGTTAGATCTGTTAATTGAGCAGTACCAAATGCACTCAGAGCGTATTTTAAACCTTGAATACCGCAGTGTACGCGAACGTCTTATTTCTTTTTTGATTACTATGAGTAATCGCTTTGGCAAGCAAGATGGTGATGCCGTAATAATTGACGTCCCACTCAAACAACAGGATATTGCCAGCTCTATTAACGCCAGTCGTGAAACCACTAGCCGCGAACTAAGCATTCTTGAGCGCAAAGGCCTACTAAGCACAAGGCAAGCTTATATAACGTTAAAAGATGTTGAGGCGCTTAAGAAGCTACTGTAGAGCTTGTTGAATGGCAGCCCCGAGCCCAGCGATATTTTGATAACCTGCATTCTCCGTAAAAACCGAAACAACTACCGTTTTGCCATTTTGCATTTCTATAATTGCGGTATCATGCCATTCTTGAGTTAGATTCCAGCCAACCTTATTGTAAACTGTTCCAGCTGTAACTCCAGAAGGTAGACCACGACGGTATTTATCATCTTGTACTTTCATTGAATCTAGATAAACATCCCGGTGCGCTTTAGTTAAGTCTTTTTGATTATAAATATGGCGCAAAATAATGGCAGCATCATTTGGTGTTGTGCGAAGTGCCGTCATATTAGTAGCTGTTAAGCCGTAGTCGTTTTTTAACGTGGCGGTTAAGGTTTCTTTACCAAGCTCAGCCCACATTTTTTCAGCGCAAGGACTAAACGAGCTGCGTATCATCTCATCTAAGCACTCAAGACGCGTATAGCCGGAGGAATAAACCTCATCTGCTTCAAACGTACCATCTGCTATCTTTTGATACCCAATATATGCAACGTAAAGTTTATATATACTGGCTGCAAAAAATGGCTGATCGCCGTCAATTTCTGCCAGGCTGTTGCCTTCTGTGTCAGTAATTTTAATTGCGTAGGAGCCGCGATGATTAGCCACCCATTCTTCAACCACAGGTTGCAAGTTTGGCAATTGCGGCTTCGGTGGCTCTGGCTCTTGGGAGGTTTGTTGGCTATTATTGCTCGCCTGCGGTACAGGCTGGCTAGTGTCTCTTAAAATAAAAAACCACCCTGCTGCCGCAACCAGAGCTAAAGCCAAAACGATCAACAGCCATTTTCTGAACGACTTCTTTTTTGCTGGCCTGTAACCACTGTAGCTTGAATAGTGATTCATGTTCTTATCATTTTATCAGGTTAGGTACTTTAACAAATAAAAACGTTCTTGATTGCCACTCACTTGAGAGGGGAATATCCCCTCTCAACGCGCCGGGCACGAAATAAATTCGCTGCTCGGGCTGCTCTCCCCTATAACCTTTTCAATAAGTAAAAACGTTCTTGATTGCCTTTTGCGCCTGCAACACCGCTATCTGCTTTTTGCAAAATCACAAAATATTGCTTTACCCACTGTTCAAAGTCTTTTAAGATTTCGCGTCTGATTTTTTCATTTTTAATGACACCTTTATGTTTATAAGCGGGACCGGCCTCAAACTGCGGCTTTAGCATAGCAGTAATGTGTGTTTCTTTAGATATTAGCGTTGATACATGCGGCAAGACTTCTTTTAAAGAAATAAATGAAACATCAATTACTACAATATCTGGTGTTACGCTCAACTTTTTTAGGTTACGAATATCAGTTTGTTCATGCAATTCTATCTTTGTATTTTTGTGCAGTTTAGGGTGCAGCTGATTAGTGCCGACATCGACCGCGATAACTTTTTTAGCACCGTGTTGCAATGCATAATCAGTAAACCCGCCCGTTGATGAGCCCACGTCTAGTACGGTTTTATTTTTGAAATTAAGCCTAAAAGTTTGAGCGACCGATGCAAGCTTTAGCCCTGCTCGCGAAACATAGCGCTCGTTAGCGGTAACCGTTACTTCTGCCGTATCACTTACAAAGTAACCCGGCTTGGTGACTACCCTGCCATCAACCGTAACTTCTCCCAAGCGAATAAAATTTTCTGCCTGAGAGCGGCTCTCTGCCAGCTTTTTTTGCCAAACTAGTTGATCAAGTCGAACCTTAGGCATTGAAATGATACTCACAGGCTACGGTTTTAGTGTATCGATCTGATACTTGATCACGGTGTCGCTTCACCAAGTAGAAGCCGTTCAATACAGTTTGCTCCCCTACGTCAAAAACATCGTCACCCTGTGTTGTGACATGGGGATTATAATTATCGCCAAAAAACTCTGTACTAATGAACCGTGCACCGTGGCCTTGGAGCGTCGCGTATACGTATTTATGTATGCCACGAAGCAATTCTGCAGGCTCAAGCAAACAAACATCGTGCCCACCGAAATTGTCCCGCTCAGAACCCGTAACCGTAATTGGTTGATGGCTGATAGCAATTTGACCAAGTGCTTGATCGACGAGCTCTATGGCTTTCACTTTAAACCACGGAATAATCGTGACATGCAAAGGCCAGTCTGTGAACGTATCATCAATTTGCTTTTCGTTAATAAAGTACGTAAGCAAATAAGACGGGTCAAGTGCGCCTGGTTGATGCTCTAAGTTAGTCTTTTTTGCGTTCACGGTAAGCTCCCGTGGCAGTGTCAACGCTAATTACATCACCTGTTTTTATGAAGGCCGGTACTTTTACTTTTATACCGGTTTCTAGCTCGGCATCTTTTTGTACGCTAGATGTAGTATCGCCCTTCACGACGTCTTCAGCATAGGTTACCTTCAGATAAACATTCTTAGGTAATTCTACGTTAATAACGCGGTCATCAAACAGTTGTACAACCACACGATCACCTTCTTTTAAGTAGCCTTCTTGATCACCAATTAAGTCAACCGAAACCTCAAATTGCTCGTAGGTATCATCTTCCATAAAGAAAAAGGTGGTGCCGTCATTATAGAGATACTGTACATTCTTGTTAACTACTTCAGCTGGCTCAAGCTGTTCGTTACCCTTAAAGGTTTTTTCAAGCACTTTGCCGTCGATTAAGCTTTTAATGCGCACGTTTACAATTGAGCCACCTCGGCCCATAACTTTCTGGGCATACTCAACAACCTTGTAAGGTTCACCGTTCCACTGAAACAAGGTGCCTTTTTTAAGATCGGTAATACCAAATGCCATTATAGATTTTCTCCTATTTTCTTAACAAGATCTTCAATGTCGTCGTATTCAAAACTAGATTTTGCCAGTTTATCAAGATGCGTGTATACGCCTGTTTTTTTGGCTACAACGACATCGTAACCCTTTGCAAGGCAGTATCCTACCTCAATCAGCATACCTTCACTTTTGTCGAAACTGTCTATTAATACAAAAAGACCCTTAAATTCATCTAACTTATCAAAAGCATGTTGAAAAATTTCTTTGATGCCATACCCATGTTTCTGAAATTCATCCTCTTCAAAGTAAGTACAGTAAACCTCTTGACCTGATTTTTTAAGTGCATCACAAACAGCAGGCATCAAAACGTCTAACCTTTTAGTGTCTGCGCCAGTAAATCTGTATGCAACAAAATATCCCATAAAGCTCCTCATATAGTACGTTCACATCTGGATGCAATGCAAGAAAGTAGTGAGAATCGAGCGAATCGTACATATGGTACGAA
>CAYRRR010000032.1:0-5886 GCA_964426755.1 uncultured Candidatus Saccharibacteria bacterium
GACCGGGGATGCTCGTAGCCGGACCAGAAACCCGAGTCCAGGGTCTTCCACTGGTTGACCGGGGCCCCCAGCTCAGTGAGCAGCTCGTCGATCCTGGCGTAGGCGGCCGCCTCGTCCAGCTCGCCCCCGGCCACCAGTTGGCCGACCGCGAACGCCACCGAGTTCAGGGTGTGGTTGAACGTGCCGTCGTCGCGCTCCCACGCCTCCCAGAGCTTGCGCAGCTCAAGCTTGAGCGCCTCCAGCCCGTAGGGCGTGCCGTCCTCAGTCGGCCGGTAACGGGGCGGGCGGGGCGGAGCCTTGGCGGTGGCCTGCTCGGTCGGGGCCGACGCCTCAGCGAGCCACTCGGGGGCCAGCGGAAGGTCTTCGATCGGAGGGATGGAGTCCAGGCCCCAGCCTCCGAAGATCAGCAATCCGCCTTGGGCTCGCACGTCCACGAACGGGGCCACCCGCCCCACCGATGAGGCGACCGGGCGGTCCGGGTCCATCCGGTAGTAGATGTGCACGCCCCGGCCCGATTGGCTGTAGGTCGCGGGAGCGTCGTCCGGTCCGTCCGGGGCGACGGACGAGTAGTAGAGATCGAGAAGCTCCTCGCCCTCGTACTCGTAGTTCTCCTCCTCGTGGTAGCAGGCGTCCAGGTCCACCACGACGATGCCCGAGCGCTCGCAGTGGATGCCGACGTGCGTCGCGTCCCCCCAGAACATGTCGCGCACCGTGGCCGCGTCCTGCGCCGCCACGTCCACCCACCTGCCGCCGGGGAAGCTCAGGTGCTTGCGGTCTTCCCGGTCCCGAGCAACGGCGATCGGGAACACCCAGAAGCCCTTGCTGGCAAGGTTCAACGCCGTCTCTTCAAGATTCACTTGAACCGGCCTTTCTCGCGTGTTCACGCTAAGTAGGTAGGGCCGCTAATGCGGTTCCACCCACCGTAGGCAAGACCCCAGTCCCCGAGGCAACTCGATCTTGAATTCTTTACCAACCGGCATTGCCTTCCGTTCAACTCGCTGGGTACAGTTGCCTCGTGAGCGAGTCAAGCGGAGACAGATCAGGGCCCTGCCCGGTTTGCAAGTGCCTCCCCATAGGGCTTTGGGGCCATCCTCTTCGGTTCGCTCCGTTCTGCTCGTGGGAGTGCCGCGAACAGCATTTCGATCAACTGGGGGCGGGCCGCCTGCCGCCTGAACTGGACCCGGACAGGCCCGAGCCCGAGAACAACGACTAAACGGGGGGAAAGGACCTTGAGCGCCACCGTCTTCCTGCGCATGGAGGGCTCCAAAGTCACCGGAGTCTTCGCGCACAAAGTCGATGCCGACGACAGCCCTGGGGACCGGACGATCGCCCAGCCGGTCCGGCAGTCCCCGACGGAGCTGCGTAGCTGGCACACCTACGTCTGGTGGATGTCGGAGACCGCGCCGACCTACTGCGGTGTGACGCGGCGTCCGCACGGGCCCGAGGACGCTCACTCCGATCCCAGGATCCACTGGACGGTCACCCCGAACGACGAGTTCCTCGTGGTCGCCGGGTTCGGGTCGCGCCAGGCGATCCGGGACGTGGCCTACGCAGAGCGTGACAAGTGGCTGGGGAACGTCTCGTGATCCGCGATCAGGGCGGCGGCAGCAGGGTCCGCATCCTGTCCGAGTCCATCGAATACGGGGACGTGTCCCTGCCCCCCGAGCCTCAGCAGCGCAAGGCCATGCTCGCCATCGCCTCGGTGGCCGGATCGGCGGAGGAGCTGAACGAGGTTCTCGTGATCCTTGGGCTCAAGCCCGAGTACGACCTCGCCACCCACTGCGCCAAGGGCCACCGGCTCAACCGGGACGGCAAGTGCGTGCGCTGCGATTCCAAGCGCGCCAGCCGGACCCACTGCCGCAACGGTCACGAGTACACGCCAGAAAGCGTGCGGTTCACGAAGACGGGCAAGCGCGTGTGCATCCCGTGCGAGCGAGCCACCCGAGCCCGGCACAGGCCCGTGAAGCCGTGCCTGCGCTGCAACGGACCCAAGGACACCGGCAGGAAGGCCAAGCTCTGCTCCACCTGCCGGGAGGGGATGACGCCCGGTTAAGGGCTTGAACCGGCATTTTCCCCATATTCAGATTTTCGACCCTAAAGGGAACCCTCGATGCTCAATCTTCTGCTCGCCCTGGTTTGCTCGGGGCTCGTCGTATGGGGCGTCCGGCTCTACCGCAACATCGACTGGGACACCGTTCCCGAGCGATGGGCCAAGCCGGTCACCGTTGGACTGATCGTCCTCAATGTAGGCATCGCCCTCCTCAACTACGTGATCGCTGGCCTGGTCTTTTCTTCCGGAGCGTGGATCTGATGTCCGCCGACTCGAACATCTACGTCAACGTCAGCGACTTTCTCGACCAGACCGAATGGTGGGTCACCAAGTCGGGACTCAAGCGAATCGACGACATGACCTCGCTGCACCGACGCCGGGCGGCAATGCACCTGCTGCGCAAGGCCCCGTGGCTGGCCGTGATCGACCTGTTCCAGTGGAATGACGAGCCTTCGATCATCGAGATCTTCGGACTCGTCGGCGCACCCCAGGACTGGATCAAGGACAAGCCGCTCTATCAGAAGATCATCGACGCCCCCGACGCCGACCCCGACGAGTACTACGAGAACATTAAGGTCTAAATGGCTGTCCCGCCCCCGCAAATCAATTTCTACGAGCCGACGATCTACGAGCCCTGCGGGTGCTCGGAAATCGCACCGAACTCGGCATGCTGCGTCGAAGGAAATTGCTGCTGCATGCCCAAGCGAAAGGACTATTCGGCCGTGAACAAGAAAGTAGGGGATCTGAAAGAAGGCGACGAGCTGATCGCCTTCGGCAAGGTGCTCGCCCTCAGCGCCACGCACGTGATGGACAGGCGTCGGTACCGGGCCATCTCCGCCCTGAAGGACGACCGGCACCAAGTGATCGTGATGGAGGAGAACGCCGAAGTGGCGGTTCAGCCGACTGGCATCCTGCCCGGTCAGTCCTGGACGAGCGGGAAGGTGCTGCGCGTCGAGAAGCCGGACCTGTCCTCGCCTGAGGATCGGGAAAGCCTGGTCTGGCTCTCGATCCAGACTACGGGCGGAGCTTTCGCGGGCATCTACGTGAAGCGGGCCGACCTTCGCGAGGCTCTCCTCCCGGTGAACCTGCCCGAGCCGTCATGAAGCCGCCGGTCGTCACGATCAGCTACTCCGAACTCCAGGCCCTTCGCCGCTGCCAGTTCCGGCATCACCTGGAGTACGTCCAGGGATGGACGAAGGAGAAGGCTCCCGACTCGCCCGCCGGGTTCGGAAACGCGTGGCACGACGTGCTCAACGCCTACTACGGCCACCTGGCCAGCTCCTACCGCACGCACTACGACAGCGCGTGGAGGAAGGCCCGCGAGGTCATTGACGAGAAGCCCGAGGAGATCCAAGAGCCGCTGCGCTGGATGCTCGAAGGCTACGCGGCCTACTACTCCAATGAGCCTGGCTGGCGAGTCATCGCAGTCGAGCGCAAGCTGATCGTCCGGCTGCCCCAGCTCAGGTCCGACCTCGCCATCAACCTCAAGTGCAAGATCGACCTGGTTATCCAGGACATCAAAACCCACAAGGTGTGGGTTGACGATCACAAGTCCAAGAAGCAACTGCCCGCCACCAGCAACAGTTACCGCGACCCGCAGCTTCCGCTGTACATGTTCGCGTGGAACCGGACCTACCCCAATCTCCAGGCGCACGGGGCGAGGTACTCCTACGCGCTCGTGCCCGGCAAGCGCAAGCGTCCGCTGGAAGACGAATGGGACAAGCGGTTCCGCCGGACGCCAGTGCCCTACACCGAGCAAGAGCTGGAGACCATCGCCCGCGACGCCTACCAGACCGCCTATCAGGCGTACCGGGACGGCTCCCTGAGCGACTACCCGCCGCGCAGCCTGTCGCCCGACTGCTCGTGGTGCGACTACCGCGACCCGTGCCGACTGAACCTGCGCGGCCGCGACCTGGATCAGGGCCTCACCGACTACGGATTCACCCGGTGGCGCGACGAGCCGAAGGCCCCCGCCATTCCCGACACCGACGAGGAGACAGAGATCGATGTTCAGTAAGCGGGATGATCAGCCGGCCGACGACGGGAACAGCAATCCCTTCAAGGAGCTGTTCGACGGACTGCGCGCCGCCGTGGACGACAGCACCAAGGCCATCGCTCGGGAAGCCGCCGAGACCGTGTGGCTGATGCTCCAGGAGTACCAGCGCGTCGGGTTCACCCGAGCCGAAGCCTTCGAGCTGATCCGCGCCACGATCACCACCCCTCCTAGCCACCAGCCGCGCCATGACTGATCCCTTCGGGCCCTCGCTGGCCGACGAGTCTGATTACGCCCGCGTGGTGTACTACGGCGACCCCGGCTCGGGGAAGACCACCGCCGCCTCCGGACTGGCCCGGCTCGGTAAGACCCTGGTCTACCCCTTCGAGCCCGGCCTGAAGAAGACCGCTCTCCTCGCCCGCGACGTGCCCGTGGAGTACCTCATTCCCCGGCGCATGGGGGAACACTTCTCCGACGCCGATGAAGAGTTCTGGTCGGTGAAGGAGAACGGGACCGGACTGGTCGGGGCCTCCTTCGACACGATGACCGCTCTCGTGGACACGCTGAAGAAGGAGCAACAGGCCAAGATCTACGCCAAGGGAGTGCGCGAGGCCGACGCTCGGGGCGAGGAGTACACCAAGCCCAAGACGTGGATGCCGCGCGAGACCTACGGCGAGATCAGCGACGCCGTGTTCCCCTTCATCGGAGACTTCTCCCGGCTCCCGCTGCACCTGGCGTGGCTGGCCCACGTGCGGCGCGACGAGGACGACGACGGCGAGGTCAGCTATGGTCCGGCCGTCACCCCCGCCATTCAGAAGCACCTGATCGCCTGGTCCGACGTGATCATGTGGACCCGGCGCGTCGGCCGGTACGACGACGGCCGTCCCGTGTTCCTCGGGACCGTGGCCGACTCTGGCAAGTACGTCACCAAGGACCGGACCGACACCCTCCCCTCCCCGCACCTGGTCTACCCGTCCATGGACCGCATCGTCGCCTACCTCAACGGCGACCTCACCGAAAAGAAAGACAAGCTCCAACAGGAGTTTCTGAAGTGGGCTGATCAGGCCCGGAAGGAGTCGTGACAAATGACCAAGCTCAACAAGGAAATGCGGGAGCGCGTCAAGGCGGCCGACGCCGACCCGTTCGCGCCACTGCCCAAGGGCTTCTACATCCTGAAGCTGACCAAGGTCACCAGCGGCAAGTCCAACAGCGGCAATCAGATGTGGACGTGGTTCTACAAGTCCGTTGAGCCGATCGAGGGCAAGGAAGTCCGCGACTACTCCGCCTTCTCTACCGAGTGGAAGTTCAAGCAGATCTTCAACGCCTTCGGGGTAAGCGAGGACATCGACACCGACGACCTGCTCGGGCAGACCGTCATCGCCGAGATCGACCACCAGCCGGACTGGAAGGACCCGAACCGGATGCGGCACTACATCGCGGGCTACCCCGACCAGTCCGTGACCAAGCCGACCCTCTTCGACGAGCCCGAGCCCGAGAAGGCTCCGGCGAAGAAGTCCTCGTCCCGCAAGACGGACGACGGCGACGAGAAGGTACCGTTCTGATGGAAGCCGTCCCGCAGAGGTGGAGTCTCAGCGCCACCTACACCGTCGAGCTGAAGGTCTCGGACGCCCCGGACACCCGGCCGTGGCTCGGTGGCCAGCCCATCCGGCCGCACACCGTGCGGATCGGCTGGGACTACCCGACCGAAGACGACCCCACGTCTCCTCGCGCAAGCGTCTACGGCCACAAAGTCCTCGAAAGCGGGGGCCTGGGGATGGAGCGCAGGCTGAGCTTCTACCTTCTCTTCGAGAAGTGGCCGGAATGGCTGCGCCAGCTCGTCCAC
>CAYRRR010000033.1:0-5884 GCA_964426755.1 uncultured Candidatus Saccharibacteria bacterium
TGGTAGTTATCGCTGGTTCGAATCTAGTCCCCGGAGCCAAACATAAGCACTATGGAGACATAGTGTTTTTTGTTATAAAATATGGTCATTATGAAAAACATAAAAACAACGAGTATAGTCTTATTAGTAGTAGTTTTTGTATCTCCAATTATCGGGACAATAATTTCAGCTATCGGTCAAAATGCCGAGACTAATCAGTATGCAGGTCTTCAGTGGGCATTGATGGGAGTTTATAATTTACCATTTTTTATAACTAGTTTAGTAGCATTTCTACTGGGGAGTAGCTTCCAACTGAAACGCAAGGATAAAGCATCTGCAATTTCTTTTTCTATAAGTATCATATCAAGCATTATAGGAACTATTCTTATGCTAGCTTGGGGTTTTGGAGGTAGATAGCAACAATTTGATTTTATGTATTTTTTCCTCATCGTAGTCCGCACTAGCAGTTCGCAACGTGTCCGCTACTGCGAGCCAAGGCATAATAGACGAAATCAGAACTGTTAATTCAGTTCTGATTTTTATACCCAAGCTAGAGATTGAAGCTTCTATGGTTTAAACCCACTTTGCGCTAGAGTTTATGCAATAATATCAATATGAAATACACAATCGGCATAGGTGCTCTTTTTGACGAGTCTACATACAATTCTGTTAGAGATATTGAATTGATACTATCGAATAGGACTAATAATTTTGCGGGGCTGGGCCAGCCTCCTCATGTGACGGTCAAAAGACCGTTCGATGTAGAGACTATAGATGACATAGGGAAGTGTCTATCAATCATGAATGACTTGGCCGCAAGAACTAATGCCTTTGATCTTAAATTATCTGGAATTGGTAACTTTTCGGATGCCGTGCTTTATTTACAGCCATCACACGATCAGAATTTGATAGATATTCACAATGAACTCATTACCAAAATTGAATCAGCGTTCCCAGGCTCAAAGACTAATCGGGAAGGAGAGAGTATGGTGTTTCATTCGACGCTAGCCATGGACTTGATAACACAGCAATTTGAAACTGCAAAGCAATATTTAGATAGCCTTGCTCCTGAGCAGCTTGAATTTACGACGCATGTAAGAAAAGTTGGACTTTTTTTGGGAATCGACAATAATACCCATTGGGTCGTTATCGCTGAGAAGATATTACAGAATCCTGCTTAATCAAAGTCATAACTTCCTCTATTGTGCTGAGCCAAGCATAAGCACTTTGAAAGAAGTGCTTTTTTGTCTGAGTCGTCGCCGTCTTATTTGGCAACAGCATGATAGAATGGCTTTATGAATGTACTGGCGGGATCACCCGGGCCACCTCAAGACGCAGAAGATGAAGGCAATATAGAAGCACAGCTGCCCGAGCAAATGAGCAGGGTATTAGACCTGCTAGCCGAAAAAAATCCTCAGCTCGACTATTTACAGATTGCTCAGGATGGTGATTGGATGCAGGGTGTTAAATTACTTCCTGACCAGGATATAAATGCTGGCTCGGTGAATAACATCACAAGTACTAATACGGCCGTGGAGGCTTTTTTTCGACTTGCTGATGGGAGTCACGCTTTTATCGGCTTTAAATATCCCGAACCATTTCCAAAGACACCCGCAGAATTTGCTCAGGCACTTGCGGCAACGCTTTCCTCAAATAAAGAGAAGCCTGTAAAAGATTTGCTGCAGGCTGCGGGCTCAGCCATATGGGGCGATTCTGATGCTTATACGGCGCGTGAACCAGAAACTTCCGTAGCCATGGTGGTTGACTACTGGACGCAGCTTCCCGTTGAAACCATATGGAAACAAGGTGATCCTGCCCCCGTCTCAACTACATTAAAGGACATGCTAAGCAATACACCGGAACTGGTTTCCAATAATGTAAACCCAATATGTCTAGAAATAGACTTCGGGGCACCGGGGTTATGGATTGGGCTTCCAGTCTCGGTACAAGAAGGCCAAAGTCATACTCTTGATAATTCTAAATTAGATGAAGCATTAAGCGTGCTACAGTCTTAGCGAAGAATAGATGCCATTGCTAAATCCTGTTTAACAGCGGTTATAACTTCCTCTATAGTTGTGAGCCATGAGGCTAGATTGTCGTCACCTGATGGTAAACTAGCCTCATTTCTGAGTAAAAATATGCTTGTTTCCTATGTATCATGCTAGGCCTGTAGCGTCAGAAACTAGCCAGACGTTGCAGACTTAACCTATTGCTTTTCGATACATATGGCTAGCGGTTCAACGTGTTTCTTTTGTTGACCAGCAGGCCTATAATAGAAGGCGTTAAAAGGAGGGTCTGAGATGAAGGGATACTTTGGAAACATAGAAGAGCTGGCTGTAAGCAACAATAATTTCAGGCAAGTATTATACACCGGGCAAAATAGCCAGCTCGTTTTGATGAGCATAGAAGCAGGCAGCGAGATTGGCGCAGAGACTCATCATGAAAACGATCAGTTTTTTCGGTTTGAAAAAGGTCAAGGTAAGGTAATAATTGACGGCAACGAATATGAAGTCGGCGATGGTGACGCGGTAGTAATCCCGGCTGGAGCGGAACATAATGTTATCAACACGTCATCAACCGAAGCCCTGAAAGCATATACTATCTATTCGCCGCCTCACCACAAAGATGGCATAACTCGTGCAACCAAACAAGAAGCCATAGAAAACGACCAAGAATACGACAACATTCCTACAGAAAGTGCGTAATCTACCTAGATATACTTGGTTTAATGCATGAGCCATGAAAAGAATCTAGCATTCAGGCAGGTTTTTTTGTTTGTTATGATTTAGATATGTATGTATATCATCATGTGCCTCAGAACCAAATCGGAGATATAATTTATCCGCTAAATCAGTTGAAAGATACATTTCCGGATATATTTCGTAAACAATCTGCAAAGTACGACAACATACAAGAAAAAGACGTAGAAATACTCGGGTTTGGTTATTGGAACGATTGCATTAATCTAATGCCTGTTAAGCCGGGTTTGGTTAAAAAAGAGCTCGAAAAATATGGCCATGATACAAATTGGCAGTGGCTTTTTTATAAAATTGACACAAAACAATTAAATAATTCTAAGCTTATCCTTATGGTCGCGACAGATAAAAGTGGAACACTTGAGCGTGATTTCTTGCCATTCACTAAAGAAAACTTTGATAAATACTGTCATATCGGAGAGGCAACACGTGCAATTTTTCAAAAAGCCAAAGATAATTACGAACAACCGAATACGTTCGCTCGCATACCACATGTGCTCTATAAAGACTCTATAAATACAAAAGGTCTTGAAATCGTAGAGTTTTAGGCTCAGCAACGGAGAGGGCACAGGTTATTTGTGCAGCAGTATAGTTAATATTTACAGTGAGCTTTTGTTATGATGTATATATGAATTCAAGTCAGTTAATCATTGATGTTCGTGAGCCATTTGAATATGAGAATGGTCATGTTGATGGCGCAATAAACATTCCGCCGGCTGATTTAATGGCTAACCCCACCAGACTTGACAATACCAATAAAGACACAAAGATTATTGTGTACTGTCGTACAGGGAGTCGCTCTAGCGCTGCAATTCAACTATTAAAACAAATGGGATTTACTCATGTAATCAATGGCATCAATGCCGAACATGTTGCCAAAAATTATCTGTAATAATTATGGCCTGCACCGAAGACAAGACATAGTGTTGCTATTTGGCAAAATAATCTCATAATCTACGTACGTCGAGGCCCAACAAAAAACAAACAAAGCTATAAACAAGTAGACCAATATTTAAGAGGGTATTGATTTTTATTGTTATTGCTGTTATTATAATACTTTTGTAAATTAATCTTGTGGAGGGGCGATTATGTCTGAACACACTCACATCACTGGCGCAGCGTATTACAAACCGACAGACGTTGCCTTGGGTCAAGAGGCTGCTGATACTCAATATCCTGAGTCATTACCCGAATCAACAGAGGCTTCAGCTACAGATATACGAGTGCAGTCGATAGCTACCACCGCAATTCAAGGGCATCTAGAGCTGCCAAATTCAGATGTTTCGGCTGCAACCTCAACTGAAGTCAAGCTAGACTCGGTGCTTGCCATCAGAAGAGCGCGTAAAAACGTGGCACTTATTGGTAAATCCACACCTGCATCAAATGAAGAAGAGGATAGTTTTCTTCGTGAGGTTATAAGCCACTTTCAGGCTTCTGATGCTGAAGATAATCAGGCAGATCATAAAATAACGCAGTCATTACATGCTCTGCGTGAAACCTGTTTTGAAGCTTTAGAGCATTTGATGGAGCGCAGAATAACATATTGGGTACAAAAGTATGGCAATTGGAACCCTGACAGACGGCAAGAAATTGAATCAATAGTACGAATAAGCCTATTTCAGGCAGCCCAAAGATTTGACCCTACAAAGCTAAACACTTTTGTTACGTTTGCGGCTCGCACCGTACCCGGTTCTGTACAGCAGTATCTTAGAGATTCTCTTAAGCAACAAAGCGGCCTCCGACGCGGCGATTTAGAGCTTGCTGCAGCCATAAAGCGCGAATTAAAACTGGGCAAAGACTTATCAACCGTTGCCCAAGATCTTGATGTGAATGAAGATGACGCGCGCGAAGTCACATCGTTAGTTGAGGCGGCACGATCCACCACATCAATTGATCTGCCAAAAAATGCCCGGCAACTTCACGCAAGTCAAAACACCAAACACACCCCAGAAGATATTGTTACAAAACATTATCTTGACGAAGAATTACAGATTATTTTAAGCCGAGCCTCTCTCTCATTACGCGACCGTCATATACTAAAGTACCGATTTAGCATAGATGAAACCGCGCACGGTCATTTTTATGGCGACCCATTGCAAGAATCAAAAACGCATAAAGAAATTGCCGCTATGGTTGGATGTTCAGAATCCAGCATTCATAAGACAGAAAAAAAGCTCGTGAGCCGACTGGGTAGAGGGTTGGGCATACTAGACTCATAAAATTGCGACCACGTGTTATTTGGGCTTAATCGTTGTAAGCAACGCAAGCACCCAATTACAATAAACCAACATCCTGCTTTTTGATATAAGAGATTATGTGAAATAATATTGAAGAAAAGGAGTTGATATGCAGCAAAAAATAGTAGCAAATTTGTGGTTTAATGGTAACGCTCAAGAAGCGGTTGATTATTATGTATCGGTGTTTCCGAACAGTAAAATACTTTCTACCGCTCATTACCCCAACTCAGCCGAAGAAGGCTTGGCCGATTTTCAGCAAAACCTTGCCGGACAGGTTTTAACGATTGAATTTATACTCGATGGCGTTCGCTTTACAGCCATTAATGCCGGACCAGAATTTACGTTTAGTGAGGCGGTTTCATTTGCAGTATATTGCAAAGATCAAGAAGAAATAGACCATTACTGGAATAAGCTATCGAGCGTACCAGAGGCAGAGCAGTGCGGTTGGTGCAAAGATAAGTTTGGTTTAAGCTGGCAAATCATACCAGAAAATATTGAAGAGCTTATGAAAAAACCGGACGCTTTTAAAACTATGATGGCTCAAAAGAAAATTATTTTGGCAGAATACTAAGAACCAATAACCGAAACAAAATAAACACCTCATAAACACCTCACACGCCTGGGGTGTTTATTGATAACCGCTATTTATAAAAATTAAGAAGCTTTTTTGCTAAGAATAAACTTTTGCGAACGGTTCATAGCTTTATCTTGGCGATGAACGCAGCCCATCCAACAACAAGGGCGGCGCTTGCCTTCAGTCAGTTCTTGAACAGTTCTTTTAACATGATCATCACGCGTTTTTTGCTGTTTAACCGTCACCACCCAGCAAATCCATTCGTTGCGTGCAAGCGGCGTAATGTCTTCCCACGCTTTTTGTGCCTTTTTGTTAGATAACAACGCCTTTTTTAAGTC
>CAYRRR010000034.1:0-2316 GCA_964426755.1 uncultured Candidatus Saccharibacteria bacterium
ATGCAGATGTTGACCCGGTTAGTGGAGAGACGAGTAGCCCACAGCTACTTGCATTAATATTTATATATGGCTCAATAATGACGTACTTGGTATATATGTAGTAATGAAAAAGTTAAATGTATATGATTTTGACCACACTATTTATCATGGTGATTGCATGTTTGATTTTTATTTTTTTTGTATTATGCAGAAACCCACCTTATTACGGTACCTTCCGTATCAGTGCTGGTCTGCAGCATTATTTGTATTACGAATAAAAACAAGAACCGCACTTAAAAGCAGCTTTTTTGTGTTTTTGAATGGCATAGAAGACATCGATTCTTTGGTCAATTCATTTTGGGATCAACACATAGACAGGATTAAGCAGTGGTACTTGGTCCAAAAAAAGAGCACAGATGTAATAGTGACAGCTTCGCCATATTTCTTAGTGCGGCCTGTACTTGAGCAATTAGATATAAAAGCTCTCATTGCGACTAATATGGATGTTAAAACCGGTAAGATAACCGGAAAAAATTGTCGTGGAACAGAAAAACTCAAGCGCTTTAAAAGCGAACTGCCAAACGTTATCATAAACAAAATGTATTCCGATAGCTTATCGGATTTGCCGCTTCTTCGGCTTGCTCAAAGCCCCATTATTGTTTTAGGCAGCAGAATGTTTGAACTAGAGAGATATTTGAAGCTTGGGTGGTTTAGTAGGCGAGTCCTGAAATTAAAGAGCCATTTACAGGGTAATTGATCGTACATTGCCGATTGTAATATAGCGCCCGTTTATTAAAATTGAATTCCATATGGTATATGGTCCCGGCTTATCAAACTTCACGATGCTGCTTAACTGCACAGTTTCGCCCGGCTGGATTATATCCGGGCCTATCCATGTTGCATCGTAATTATATTTGCCATAAAACCGAATCGGAATACCAAGTGCAGAATATTTGATTGGCTTCGATTCATTGTTCGTTATAGACGATACAACCGTAACGGCTTGTCCAGCTTGAAAGGGCGAACCATTGTTTAGGGTTATATGGCCTGCATTGGTAAGGTTTGGTATGCGAGGAAAGAGGGCAAACCCCCAGTTATTATAGTGAATATATTTTCCTTGGTAGGTAAAGGCAACCCAGGCATAAAGTGTTCTGGTGTCTTTAATGTTATGAATAAAGGTCGTAAATGATTTTTCTTCGCCAGGCGTGAATGTAACCTGGCCCTGCCAGCCAAAGTCATTATTAGTACCAGTATATGGATTATCATACCTGCCAACAACGCCAACTGCACCCAAAGTCATAGATACACCAGAATTATTTTTAAGTTTAAATTTGACAACCACATCTTCACCGACAGCTGGTGATAAGTTTGGTTTTTCTAAATAGGTGAGGCTAAAATTAGGTGTTGGTTGCGTAACGTTAAAATTTAAATTAGATGACAGTGCTGTATATTGGTCAGCTATCAGCCCCGATACCCACGCCTTATATGGACCCGGCTTATCGAAGGTGATTGTTCCAGAGAGTAACTGTGAGGCGTTGGGTTGTAGCATGCCGCCAGGCGGATTAACCCATACGGCATCGTAGTTGTATTTGTCATAGAACCTAACTGGTATACCAAGGGCACTAGTATTAATCGGTACGGATTCGTTATTTTTGACAATAGTAGAAAGTGTTACGTTTTGCCCTGCAACAGGGTTGGGTACAGAAGAGCTTAGGGGGCTAGTTAGGCTTAACTTTGGGGTGCGAGCACTCATGTGTACGCCCCAATTATTATAGTGAACATACGTCCCTTGATAATTTATTGCCGGCCAAGCATAGAGCGACCCAATGTCACGAACCGTAGTCGTAAAAGTATATTCTTGAGTTATGCCGGGCTGAAGAGTAACCTGACCTTGCCAGCCAAAGTCGCGGTTTGCACCGTTTAAGCTCCCGGCACGTCCTACGACTCCAATCGCATTCACCACAATACTTGCTGAGTGGTTATTTTTAAATGACACTGTATAGCTTACCGTTTGCCCTCTGGCTGGAGACAATGTTGGTTGTGATACAATTCGCATTGCCACATTGTTTATGATGGTTGAGCTAGGGTCGAACCAGGCTTCGTAAAAACGAACAAAATTATAGCTACCAGTGTAGTAGCGTCCCGTATGACCATAGGTTGGCAAGCCATATGATCCCTGAGGATTATTATAAGCATGTGGAGTATAACAATAGAGTGACGAGGTCGCAGCGTTAGCAATGAAATGGGTTCTGTAGTGAATACCATCTTGATCTATAAAATCAACATTTTGGCCAGGATGCAAACTGGGGCGGTAGTATGCTTTGGCGGTACCACAAG
>CAYRRR010000034.1:2364-5835 GCA_964426755.1 uncultured Candidatus Saccharibacteria bacterium
CGCGTTCATAATGATAGCGCAGCACCCACACGCCGCTATCTATTTGATAAAAGAAAGTTGAAGCACCGCAACCACCACTGGTCGGGCAGCCATATCCCATTGCTTGGTTGATTTGCCAGGAAGTTGGGTTCGCAGCTGTTACCAAGCTTTGTTCTTTCTGAAGCGTTGCAAGCACAACCTTTGGACTTACACCGTATATTTGCGAAGCATAGTAGATTATATGTGACGCGGGAATAGATTGATCGCAAGGCGCTCCAACTGCCGTATACCACTGCCGTTCTAAGCTGTCTTGTCCATAGCAGTTTAAAACAAAGTTCATGCTAGCTATGCCCGCTCCTTTACTAGCCAAGAAGCTTTGAATTTGTGAAGCATTCATTGAGTTGGAGTCTAAAAATGCGCCATTATCAATTAACCTGCCTCCATCGTAGGCAGCGCTAACCTTCTGTGCACGTACAGCATGCGCAAAAAGCAACAAGAACCCGCACGCCATGGAGACAATTAGGATTTGCAATGTCGATAATCTAAGTACTGCCTTCATGTCATTTAAGCCTTAAGGGTATTTCTATATTGCTATATTCAACACCGTCGGCATGGGCTGCAAAAATATCGAGGCGACCTTCAGTGGCTGATGTTGAAAATTTTAAAGTTCCTGAAAAGTTACCGTTAATAACCTGCAAATCCCCTCCTGCGATTACACCGCTTACGCTATCAATAAGTCGATAAGAGACAGTCGGGAGAGAAGATTTACCCACTACAGCAACACCCGAATTAATAATGGTATTTTTTTTAGGAGTATAAAGCGTAATTTGACCAGTGTTTGACACTATTGGATCAGTTGTGTCGGTTCCGGCTATTATGGAGCCGTTGTTATCAACGATTTCGCCACTGCCATCATTTTCATTAATTGAATTACCAGGCTGTCTATCATTACCAGCACTGAAATCGTCTTGAGCAGTCGGAGCAGTGCTCGTTGTTTGTGCGGTTTCGTCTTCGCTCGGTGCTTTTGAGTCGTACAAATTAATAATGTTTTTGTTTTCCATAAAAAATAATACAAGGAAAATTATTAGAACTAGCGCTATGGCTACTAATAATTTTCTATTGTGGCGATGTAGGCTTGATCTAATCTTATGCATAGTTTTTATTTTAAATAGAACAGTTAAATTATAGTGTTTTAGGAGGTGTAAGTCAATCAAGTGACTAGGGTCATTATGACAACAAAAAAGATTTTTGCATCATATATACTTAATGTAGAAGACTAATGGAATCGCAACTAAAACTTATTTCTGGTCGTACTCACCTAAAGCTAGCACAGTCAGTCGCAGCGTTGCTGCAAATCAATCTCACTAACGTAAGCTTGGGCACATTTGCTAATAGTGAGATTTGCGTAAGCATTGATGAGTCTGTACGAGGAGATGATATTTTTATATTGCAATCGCACTTTGGTGATGTAAATACTGCGATTATGGAGCAGGCAATAATGATCGATGCCGCTAAGCGTGCTTCTGCCAAGTCCATTACTGCGGTTTGTCCGTTTATGGCGTACGCACGGCAAGATCGTAAAGCAGGAGGCCGCGAACCCATATCGGCTCGTCTAGTGGTTGATATTCTGGCTAACGCAGGAGCAGACCGCATATTAAGTATTGATCTTCACACCGGTCAAATCCAAGGTTTTATGGATGGTCCATTTGATCACCTCGTTGCACGCCCCTTGTTTGTCGCGTATTTAGCTAAGACTTTTACGGCTAAAGATCTTGTGATAGTTTCGCCGGATGCCGGTCGTGTAAAGGCAGCGGAGCGGTATAGCACTGCCCTGAACTGCGAAATAGCAATCATTCATAAGCATCGTTCAGTTGAGAAAAAAAATGCGGTTGAGGCAAAGCACTTAATTGGCGAGGTTAAAGGGAAGATTTGTATCTTAACCGACGACATGATCGATACAGGAGGTACTATTTGCGCGGCGGCCGACTTACTTGCTGCACGTGGCGCGAAAGCAATTTATGCAATTACCACGCACGGGCTATTCTCTGGAGCGGCAAAAGAACGAATTAAAAACTCATTCTTTAATAAAATAATAACGACTGATACCGTTCCGCAGGAAGACAGCATCGATAAAGTTGAGGTACTTTCAGTAGCGCCTATAATTGCGAATGCAATAAAAGCTATTCATAATCGCGACTCTGTCTCTTCTATCTTTGATGGCGACAACCAATTCTAGTACATTATTAAATCAAAAAATCGCCAACTTACTTCATTATTATTCCTATTTCGTTATATTTTGTTGCCAACGCCACGCGTCCCTTAAAGCATCTTCTAATGTAAGCCTAGCTCTCCAATTTAGAAGACTCTCGGCTTTTTTCACATTTGCATAAATAGAGACAATATCACCTGGACGTCGAGGTCCAAACTTGTGCGGTACCAATATCTTGTTTACTTTTTCAAAAGTCTCAATTATTTCAAGCACGCTATTGCCTTTGCCGGTTCCTATATTGACGGTATCATAAAAGCCTGCTGACTTTGCAAAGGCGAGTTCGAGGGCTCTGATATGAGCTTGTGCCAGATCGACAACATGAATGTAATCTCTAATACATGTTCCATCGCGTGTAGGATAGTTGTTGCCATAAACTGTTACGCTGGAACGGAGTCCCGCTGCTGTTTGTGTCACAAAAGGTATCAAGTTAGCAGGCGTGCCTCGTGGCAATTCACCGATGAGCCCGCTTTGATGAGCGCCTATCGGGTTGAAGTAGCGCAACGAAAGAGCAGATAGGTGATTGCTGACACGGACACTATCTTGAATAATTTGTTCACCTATTTGTTTGCTGGCTCCATATGGTGATGTTGCTGGTTTAAGGGGTGATTCTTCAGTAATAGGTAGTTTATCCGGCTCTCCATAGACCGTGCATGAAGATGAAAAAACGAAGGCTTTTATATTACGACTGTTCATACAGTCAAGCAATGTCAGTAAACCACCAACATTATTTTGGTAATATGATAGAGGTTTTTTTATGGACTCATCAACTGCTTTGTAGGCAGCAAAATGAATCACCCCATCTATCCGATCACGTTCAATTATACGTAAAAGCTTATTTTTATTTGTGTAGTCATCTTCGTAGAAGGCTGGTTTTGTGCCGGTAATTTTTTTGATCTGGTCGACAACATGTTTATCTGAATTATGTAAATTATCAATAATGACCGGCTCATAGCCTGCATTCAGAAGCTCTACAACAGTGTGGGAGCCAATGAATCCAGTCCCGCCCGTAACAAGAATTTTTTTCAAAATAATCGCTCCTTCAACAAAGTTTAATATAACAGCTTTAAACATATTCGGCGCAAATAAAGCAGCGAACCTGGATGTATTTTTTACAAATTGTAGATTTTATAACAATCAAAAGAGAAAAAGCACTTAATAAACTTTTTACGTTTCGTTAATTTAAGCGCGAGCAATTTTATTAATAATTAATCAGGACTATATTG
>CAYRRR010000035.1:0-2235 GCA_964426755.1 uncultured Candidatus Saccharibacteria bacterium
GTGCTTATGTTTGGCTCCGCATACCGGTCATGAACCATTAAGGATATAATAAAGTTATGAAATCAATATATTTTGCTACATCTAATCAAGAAAAAATACAAATTGCTCAGACAATTAGCCAAGAAGCAAATATCACAGTAAAACCTGTCAAGCTGGATATTGATGAAATTCAAGGCGAAGATCCTGAAGCAATTGTACGAGATAAGGCATACCGAGCTTATGAACAGCTCGGTATGCCGGTGGTTGTTAGTGACGATACTTGGGATATACCAGCACTGAAAGGCTTTCCCGGAGCTTACATGAAGTCGATTAATTATTGGTTCGAACCAGATGATTTTCTGAGGCTTATGAATGGAATTGAGAATAGAAAAATCATATTGCACCAATATCTTGCTTACACTGATGGGAACGTGACAGAAGTCTTCAAAAATGATATACCCGGGCAGATAATCAACGAAGCGCGTGGGAATAGTGAAAAGTCACCAAACATGACAGTTACTGTTCTTGATTCTGATAATGGCAAAACTATTGCTGAAGTCTTTGAACAAGGTGAAGAAGCCGTAGTTGCTCGCTATAAAAACCGGCCAGATGCATGGCATGGGTTTATTGAATGGTACAAAAATATCCAGTAGTGTGAATACTTACTGGATACCCTGTAAAATATATACTCTTGGCTCCGGGGACTAGATTCGAACCAGCGATAACTACCACCTTGTTTCGGGCTCGCCTTACCTTAGCTTACATCTATTAATTATCAAAATTATGTATCAACACGCACGGACGATACGATTACTCGTTTGGTGTACAGATGAGCATCGCGGTCAAAGTTGCCACCGCAAGTAACCAGGTTGAGCTGGTGGGTCACGCTGGGATATTGCGAAAACAGCACACTTGCCGCTTCTTCCGTATCGACGGTGACTTTATCGGTAACTTTGAATTGTTTAGCGGTTCCGTCACCGAACTCTACGAAGATAACAGCGCCTTTTTGGATGGTTTCTAGGTTGGCAAATATGCCGTCTCGCTGCCGGCCGTTCAGGTGTCCGTCGATGATGCTCAAACCCTTATCGCCAGGCCGGACAGAATCAATGAACCAGCCTGCCACATGGATGTTATTTGGTACTGCAATCTCATTGTTTTGGTCTACGCCAACGTTCTGCACATATGCATCTATGCCTAGGCTAGTTATTCGGATTTTCTTTGGGTCGTTTGGCCCGCCCCGCCAATTAAAACCATCATCTGGCTTTTGTTCGCTGGGTTGGTCTGTTGAATAAGTAACCACCTCTGTTACGGGTGTAGTTCGACCTGGCCATAGAATAATGGCTGAAATTACCAGAGCCGCTATCACTACGAAAGCTGTAATTATTTTTTGGTATTTTTTTATTTTTTGAGTGATTTTGATTTGCACTGGTTTACTATCTTCCACCACCAAGCCCAGTATTTGGTGCACCAACTGCAGAGCTAGCTAATCCAACCGGGTCAACTATAACCCCATTAGCCTCACCATCTATGTCTAAATCCTCGCCATCGGTAATGTTAAGGCTAGCGATTGTTACAATCTGTTCGGAGATCTTGGTTTCTGTAAGTTCGGCATCTAAGACTGTAAAGAAGGCATTGGTGTTGGGGTTATGTTTTCTAACAGTCAGCCCATCCTTGTTGAGTCCGTACTGGTATATTTTTACTGAAGTCTCATATCCGGGGGTTCCACAGTCTGCGGTGAAGTTCAGTAGGCCCGCGCTATAGTTAAAGCCAGAATCTTGCACGTTTAAGTCAGCTTCCGCTTCGGTGCTGGCGGACGAAATACTACAAGCTTCGTCAACTTCAAGTGCCAAGTATTTGCCGGTCTCTGTGTTTACAAAACTTACTACGTTGGCTTGTTCGGAGTCTGGAGTGCCATCGTTGTTGGCGTCGCCATTGTTTGGCCCTTGGTTCTCGGCTTCATCGTTTTTTCCGTCGTTGTCGCTGTCTGATGGTTGGGTGGTTTTGCCATATCCCAATACGCGACTGTTGTCTGCGTCAACGACCCAAAGTTCACCAGTAGATTGATTTGCAGCAACTAATTTTGGGTGACACAAAGTATATTTTGTTGGTCCATTATCATTTTGGTTGCAATCACGTTTACTGAATGTTAATTGGCCGTACACAAGGTCTGCATTTTGACTGCCATCAAAATTATTAGTCATTTGGTAGCGTACAACTCGGTCGTTTTCTGTATCGGCTATGTACACCAGTTTATTT
>CAYRRR010000035.1:2335-3699 GCA_964426755.1 uncultured Candidatus Saccharibacteria bacterium
CGGTGATTATCAGTGTCTGCTATATATAGTAACTTGCTAGCTTTATCATATACGAGCCCAATAGGATTGTGTAGAGAATTTCGAGCAGCATCGTCTCCTCTGTCAGCTGCGGAGTTAGTAAAACCGGCCTGACCTAATACGTGTGTCGCATTTTGGCCGTTTTCAAAGGTGGCAGGATTAACATCAAACACCAATACCCTGTGCCATTCTGAATCACTCACAAACAGGCGCTCGTTGTCGGAGTCGTATGCTATCCCATATGGTGCGCATATGTTGTCCTGGCTTGGGCTTGGGCAGCCTTCGTCGTCGTAATTATGTCCACTTAACATATCTGGCTGGCCAATTACTCCGTCAGCTACTTGATCAACCAAAGTTCCATTAGTATCAGTATCGTAAAGTACTACTCTTCCGTTAAATCTGTCTGCTACGAATACACGATTGTTCTTGCTGTCTACGGTTACGTCGCTAGGGTTACTCAAGCTGCTTGCCGAAATCTTAGGAACTCCTAGCTCATAGTCTTTTGTGAAGTCGTCTTGCCCGAGTACGTCTATCGCGTCTTCTCCGTTAGTTAGCTCTTCGGCGTCGTAAAACACCACACGGTCATTGCCGTCATCAGCAACTACCACAATATTACTGCCAGGTATAGCATAAATATGATTTGGATAGCTTAGCGTATTGGCGGCTGGGCTATCCTCGTCGCGGTTGGAATATTCGCCATCAAAATCAGCTTGACCCAACACGTAATCAAATTGCGCACCATTGCTGATATCCTCCAGTCCGTCACCTTTGTGATCGTATACCACTACTCTGTTATTTTCTTCGTCTACAATGTATAACTCACCACGATCAGCGCTATAGCTAACACCGGATGGATAGTATAAGCGATTATTCCCAGAGCTTGATCCTTGAGACGTGAAATCGGACTGGCCAAGCACCGACTCAGCGTTTTCGCCGTTGGTAATGCCATCATAGGCATTATATATAAGTACCCTGCTATTGTCTTGGTCTGCTACCACTAATCTGCCGGATGCTTCGTCATACATTACACCATCTGGATAATCTAGTGTATTGGCAGCTGCACTTCCCCCGCGGTCATAATCACTACTTTCAAAGTCTGCCTGGCCCAGTACAAAAGACGCACCTTTTCCGTTTGTTATTTGTACAGGGTGTACGTCAAATACTAAAATTCGGCTATTGTCTGTATCAGAAACGTACAACCAATCATTATCATGATCATAATCTAGCGCCCCTGGTTCACACAGAGTCCCCGCACCGGCTCCTCCATCTCTGTTACAGTTTATATCAGTAAAGTTAGCCTGACCTAGAACAAAAGATGCTTCCATGCCATTGCTCAAGTTATCGAG
>CAYRRR010000035.1:3799-5557 GCA_964426755.1 uncultured Candidatus Saccharibacteria bacterium
CTCATCTGTATTAAAACCAGACTGGCCGATGACTTGCTTGGCTTCCGGTGGAGTGGTCAGTGCAGTCATGAAGAATATGGCTTTGGCCCAGCCGGCATCTTCCCAATATTCCACGACCACCTCTTTATACCCGGCCGATTCACTTACATATATTTCGTTAGAGCCTTGGCTTTCGGCCGCCCAGTCGTCGTATGCGGTCACGCCGTCTACGGTAATTCTCATACGATCATCGTAGCCGGTTTCAAAATCGTAACTTTTAGCTTCAAAGTATACAGACTTCGTCCAACGGGCCGCAAAATAATCACCCCAAATACTGTCATCTGGCGAACCTTCTTCCCACTCAAAATTTATTTCAGCATCTTGTCTGCTTAAGTCTGGTGAACGATCCGGTATTGATCCGGCAATGTATTCACCTTCGTCCAAGTTCCAGTATTCTCCCTGCCAGTTTCCAGTGGCGTTAGCCGTAAATGGTAGCGCAACAGACAAGATCAGGCTTATCAAAAAAAGCCCGGCCAGGCTAAAAAACTTTAAATTTATGTTTGTAATTTTTGTTAAATTACCTACAAACATCGTAGATTCCCCTCCATGTTTTGTTGAATTAATTAAATAATACATGAATATTCATGGACATTACCACGAACCAGTAATCATTTAAAATGTGAAAAATTTCACATTATTTGGCAAATTAATTTATACTTGGGTGTAATGAAAAGCTTCTTTCACTTTGCAAAAACCCATCAAAAGATCTTTCGGGCTCAAGGGAAAAAAGTTACATACAAAAAGGGCTACTGTTTGGTACGCCCAGAGGATGAAAGTCCATGGATTTATTTTTTAGATTCCGGCGTAGTAAAAGTTAGTTTTGCTTTCAGTACAGGTGAGGAACGTTTGGTTGGCTATTTTGTGCCGGGTCAAACTTTTGCCCAAAGCGGCTCTTTTTATTCAGACGAAGGTGGAGGGTTAGAATACGTAGCGGTAGAAGAAACGGTTGTATATAGAATATCTAAGCAAGATTTTTTTAATTTGCTCAGAACAAGCCCAGACTTTAACGCCGATTATCTCCAGATCCTATTAAAGAATCAGATTTTTTTAATTGACAGAATTGTCTACCAAGGCGAATCAACTTTAGACAGAAAAATGCTGAAGTGGCTACTTTTTATGGCCAAATATTATTGTGACCATACAGATAGTGGATGTCGAATATATGTTCCGCTAACTCACGACGAAATAGCTAACTTTCTCCATGTTACTAGAGAAAGCGCAGGTAAGACTCTGAATAAATTGGTGAAAACTAACCTCATCACTTTGGATAGAAAACATATTATTATCCCCGATATGAGTAAAATAACTGTGACATTACAGGACATTTGAAAAATCAAGAAAAACATTTAGATACTGTATTCTACGTTTTATACAGAGAAGTTTTGGCCCAGGAGTTTGCCTTTACGCATAAACAAGCATTAGAGAGTAAAAACGCTGAGTCGCATAGTTAGGAGATCGATCTAGGAACCCGGTCTGATTACTAGATGTACAGCACTCATAAGGGGAACTGGTCAATTGTGGAACCAATTAACAGGGATAAAAAGAAAGAACCGCCATTTCTGGCGGTTCCAACCTACATCGGTACTTTTAGCTTGATGCCTACTTTCCTGGCACCAAGAAGTGAAATTGGAGTCCGGTCTGAGAACACGGTCTACCTTTTTCACTGCTTGGTCTGGCTCCGGGGACCAGATTCGAACCAAGTATTTCTACCACCTAATT
>CAYRRR010000036.1:0-1845 GCA_964426755.1 uncultured Candidatus Saccharibacteria bacterium
GTATGTACGTATGCATATGGTATATACGTATATGCATATAGCGTATATCCATATACCTATATACCTATATGCGTATACACCTATATGCATAATGGGCCCGTATAAAGAAGGGCCTACCCCTATAAATTGCATACCCCTATATTTCAAACCCACTCCCTTTATAAAGGCGCCTCCCCTTATCTAATACACCTACCCCCTTTATAAGCGCGCCTCCCCTATGGATCTTGGGCCCGGCCCTATTCGATCTTGCCGGCCCCTGTGGATCTTGAAACGCCCCTAGTAGATCTTGCCCGCCACCCCTGTTCGATCTAGCCACCCCTACCGCGTTCAGCGCGGCCCCCTGCGAATAAGGGATCCGGCCCCTTGTCTCAGGCAACCCCTGGTCTTAGACTTGCCCTCAGGCAAGCCGACTTGATCGAGGGAAAGTAGCCCCCAACTTGGGGCAACCTTGGTTTTCGTGTCCACTCAAACCGGACATACTGTAAGTAGAAACAGAAAAGGGAAGCGGAGACGCCGGAGTCGTACGAAGGCCCTGAGATCAACAATCAGGGCGCGCGTCCACCAAACCGATCAACCCGCGCTAGAAGAGATAGACGATCTCTCCACTTCCTACCGAATCAAGATCTTCCGAAGGAGCCACACAGGCTGGCCTTACAGGGTTCGAATCCCTACGGAAGAACGATCGCAGCTCAACCGATAAGGGAGATCAAAAATGCTGCGCACAACCAACGCTCACATGTACCGCAACGAGCCTCACAGGCTCAGCGATTACGAGTACCGGCCCCTGGCGCGGTACACGTTCATGGAAATGCTCTCAGCGTCCGCCATGAGCCCTTACGACCCGGACATTGAGTCCGCCGAGGCTCTCATGGCTTACGAGACTTACAACCTCTGAGGGACCCATGAAGCAAGTACAGATCAAAAAGCCCAAGCCCAAGCAACCGCCCAAGCCGCTGGATCTTCGGACTCCCAGCGGCAGGCAACTGCCCTACTAAGGAAGAAATCATGAAGTACAACCCTACGAACAGCCCTGATATCGCCCTGGAGCTGGCCCTGTACGCGATCAACTCAACTGACCTCTCCACCGCGCGTGAGCGGCTCAAGGAGGTTGACGAGTGGGTTTCCGGTGGCGGCTACGTCCCCGCCAATTACGCCTACGTCCTGGATCGGTACAACGATCTTGAGGTCAGTCAATCAAACGCCCTCTGGTAACTGATCAACTTCCCCCCGCTCGGCACGCGTCATATTTGGAAACGCTAGGTCACCTTAGCAAGCGCGGTTCGATTCCGCGTCGTGCCACTTCAAAGCACACACCCACACCAAAGGAAATGATCAAAAATGATCAAAACCGCCGACACCATATTCACTGAGATCCTGGTCAACTCCGGAGCGACCTGGGGAACCTCGCAGGTCCCCAACTTCGGATACATGGTCAGCATCAGGGATTACGAATACGTCACCAACGTTCACGATTTCGGCCCCGACGTCATTGACGCTTACGAGAAGTGCACGCCTCTCCAGGATGGCACCTACTACGGCGCTTGGATCGATGGCGACAACGTTTATCTCGATCTGTCCATTTGGACGGCCACCGAGGAAGAGGCTCACATGATCGCCGATCTCGAAGACCAAAAGGCGATCTTCAACCTGTACACCAACGAAACTGAGGATCTGCGATGACCTGCCAACGCTGCTCTTCCCACCCTGCTCGCCACACCTTCCGCTCTCGCCGCATCTGTGATCACTGCTACCAACTGATCACCCGATGGGGTTACCGAGGAAGCCTGTGACCTTTGATCTTTGACCGGAACCATCCGGCCGAAGGTCATGGGTTCCAAGCTCACT
>CAYRRR010000036.1:1945-4029 GCA_964426755.1 uncultured Candidatus Saccharibacteria bacterium
TGCCCTGAGTGCGCGCACCTGGTCATCCGCAATTACAACGTCATGCCTCAGCGCATGTGGGAGTCCGACCGTCAGGTTTGGACCTGTGAGCACTGCGGTACGCGCGTCGTCCGCTACTTCCAAAACAGCCAATGGACCGAATGGAGGAAACTCTAATGAAGACGCTCGCCATTCAAGCCTGGCAACTCCAGAACGGAGATGTCTGGTCTGACGAGTACGAGATCAGGGATGTACGAGTTGCTTCCGACGAAGATCTCGTCTACGCCACGCTCTATCACGTCCGGTCACACAAAACGTGGCCGGGCGAGTACCACGTTACTTCTCAGCTCACAGTCAAGAGGCACTGAAATGACGAAGCACGAAATCGAGAGGGAGCGCCAAAAGCTCGTTGATCGGCAGATCCGGGCGAACAACTCCCTGATGCAAGCCACCAACCCGGCCGATTCCGCTTACTGGCGAGAGAAGCGCGCTTCTCTGGAGAAGCAAATCCACTCCCTGAACGCCGTGCTCTGGCCTGAGGACTGAGCCGCTTTGGTCGTGATCTCTTCCCCCTGGAGATCACGGCCATGGAAGCTCAAACCCGATGAAAAAGAGAGAAATCCAATGACCGTTCTGCTGCTGGCCGTGCTCATCTTCCCGTTCGCTCTGTTCATGGGAGCAGTCACGTTCGGGATCATTCACGGGATCATCCTCGGTCTGCAAGGCAAGGTCCCGCAGAAACCTCCGCCGCCTGCCACCGCGCCCAAGCGGTCACTGCAAACCGAACTGCGCCACCGGACCAAGATCAGCCCCCATGATCTGTTCGATCCCGACGACGATTCAAACTCCATTCTCGACCTCCCCGAGGACGAGATCATTCAGTTCGCCAACGACACAAAGAAGGTGCCCTTCTGATGCAACTCTCACCCGAAATGATCCACAGGATCCTCGAATGGAAGCGAGATCGTCTCGACATCGGCCGCCGGGAGGCGTCCGGAGAGGATTTCAACTCTGAGGATTACCAATACTCCGACGACGACGCCGTGGAGATCATTCTACGCCTCGCAGAGATCTTGGAGGACGACGTTGAGTGAACGCCCCGCTCCGGAGGATTTCCGGCACCCGTCTGAGGTCCTGATCAAGCTTCTCACCAACATTGACGATCAGGGCCGCGCCATGTTCACCGCGTATTGGCTGGACGCCTTCAAGGCGTCCGGCGTCGCGGGTCAGGTCTTCCGGACCAATCTTCAACAGTTCAAACTCAGTGAGCGGGCCCGTGGGAACACGGTCCGCATTTGGAGGAAATCCAAGTGAAGCACACCACCGGATCAACCATCGTCCAGGCCCTAGAGGCCGCCTGGTCCGACATCCGCGCCCACCACCCGGAGCTGTCTCCGGTCACGATCGTCACCGGTTCCGTGCTCACCAACGGCGCATGGGGCCACCACTGGCCCGAGCGCTGGGCCGAAGCCGAGGCCGAAGGCCGCACGCCTGAGCTGTTCATCGCCGGTGAGCTGTTCGGCATGGGCGCGAAGTACGTGCTCCAGGTCATGCTGCATGAGGCCGCTCACAACCTCGCTCACGTCCGGGGCGTCAAGGACACTTCCAAGCCCGGCCGGTACCACAATCGCAGGTTCGTCAAGCTCGCCGAGGAAATGGGCCTGAGGGCCCCTGACAAGGGTCACCCGAGTTACGGCTACTCCGAAACGGTGATCACCGACGAGGCCCAAGAGAGGTACTTCTCCACCCTGGTGGAGCTTGAGACATCGGCCAGGCACACCCTGCCCGATCTCGGGATCCGGCCGGGGGACGAGAACCAGGCCGGCAGTGATCAAGAGGGCGCGGGCAAGGTCCGCCCGATCACCCCGGAAACCGGCGTCAAGCGTCGGCGCAAGACGACCGGCGAGCGGGCCGGGAAGCGCGTGGCCATGAGCTGTGCGTGCACGCCACCGCGCAAGCTCCAGATCACGCCGCGTCAGATGGACATCGGCCCCATCGTCTGCGGCGTCTGCAACATCCAGTTCATGGCCGACGAGTGAACGATCAAGGGGCGGTTCCCTTCGCGGGAGCCGCCCCTTTTTCATGCCCTCAAGTTGATCTTGCTA
>CAYRRR010000036.1:4129-5384 GCA_964426755.1 uncultured Candidatus Saccharibacteria bacterium
CGTGGTCCTCCCACCCGCACAGCGGGCATGTCACCCAGAACTTCTCTCGCCGCGTCCCGCACTCTGCGCACCCGGCGTTCTCCTGGTGCGGGATCAGCAGCGCGCCGTCGTGCGGGCATCGCATGACCCACGACCGGAACATCAGATGATCAGCCGGCCCGATCATTGCGCACCTCCAACCGGCCCTTCACCATGTAGTCCAAGGGCGTGATCTCGATGAAACCCTCGGGATCAGAGCAGATCTCATGAAAGTCGGCGCACCGCAGGGTCAGCATTCCGCCGTCCCTGGACAGTTCCGCGTAAAAGTTCCTCTGCCCGCACTCGGGACACTTCAGCTCTTGCATCATCAGTAGAGCCTCCCCAGCCGCTCCCGCGCGGCGATCGCCCGATCTTCGGCCATGTCCTTGCCGTACCGCTGCGCCATGGCCAGACTCGACCATCCGTTGTGCTCCGCCAAGTCCAGCGGCGAGCCACCCGAGGCCAGGAAGTCATGGCTGAAGGTGTGCCGGAACATGTGCGTGGTCGCGGCCTCGGGATAGCCCAGCTTGCGGCAGCGGCGCTGAAGCATCAGCCGCACCCCGTCGTAACCCCAGGGTTCTGCGCGGCCCTTGCCGAGCCACAGAACGTCCCGCAGCGCCGAATCAGCCAGCGGGTGGGTCAGCCGCACCCGCAGCCAGCGCTGGAGCGCCCGGACCGTCTCGTCCGCCAGCCGCACCCGCCGCCCCGAGTCGTCGGCGAACCGGGCGTCGCCCTTGTGCGGAGCCACCCGTAGCACCGGATCGGTCAGCGTCGGCACGTCCTGGACGCGCATCGCCAGGGCCTCGCCCACCCGCAGCCCGTCCAGCATCACCCGGATGATCGCCTCGTCGCGCACCGAGGTGAAGTCGGTGCCCTTGCACGAATCGAGCAGCTCAGCGATGAACTCCCGCGCCAGCACCTTGGGCTTGTGCGTGCGGGGCGAGTAGGTGTTCAGCCGGGCCGACCGGAACGGGGAGGTGACGCCCTCCTCGCGTTCCAGCCACCGGAACAGCGTGCGCAGCGACCGCTGTACGAACGCCGTGCCGTTCACGTCGTGAGACTCCAGATACCACCTCAGGAACCGGTTCAGCACTTCCGGATCGCACGCGGCGGTCAGGTCCCCGCTGATCTCCTGCTCGTCCAGCCACCGGGCCAGCAGCCGCGCGGCCCGCAGGTAGCCCTTGATCGTGCCGGGCGTGAAGGGCCGCCCGTTGCGCGAGGTGGCGACATGCAGCCA
>CAYRRR010000037.1:0-5251 GCA_964426755.1 uncultured Candidatus Saccharibacteria bacterium
TATTATAACAGATTATTTCTTGTTTGGCTTGCGGGTTTGTTTGAATGGCTTTTTTGGTGCTGGCAAGGCCCTCACTATTTTTGGCTTGTTGGCAGCATCGATTTTTTCTTGCAGCTGCGCGAGTAGCTGCTTGGCTTGTTCGAGACTCATGCCAACGCGTGACACCGACTGCGGTTGCACACTGCCAGCTTGCAGGGCAAAATTAATCACTACCCCTTTTTTATCAGCTTCGATATGGGCAACATCAGAATAAACAACGCGGTTATCCATTGGTATCACCATCATGATTTGTTTCAGTAATTGTTCATCTTGGCTTGCCTGACCGCTACCCTTGGTATAACCTGCTAGCTCCCACAGCTTAACTGCATCATCTTCTGCAATATCAAAGTGATTAATAAGTAGCAAGAGAATTTCTTCATCGGGCAGTTCACGACCAGCCTCTATACGCTCGAGGGTTTTTAAGTCAATTTCAACCGCCCCCGATACTTCTATCAGGCTTTCTTTGGCTTGCTCACGCAATTTACGCAGGCGTGCCCCAAAAACTTTGTACGGTGCTTCTCCCATGGCACTACTATGGTACGCCTTTATAGGGGTAGTATGCAAGCGGAAGCGCTGTATAATAAAACCAGTGAAAACCTACAAAAACCAACCGCTTGCCCGTTACACATCGCTAAAAGTTGGCGGTCCGGCAGAAACTCTCCTTGTCTTAGAAGAAAAAGATCATTTATTAGATACTTTGAAAAACCTCTCTGAAAAAGTATGGCTGCTTGGCAGCGGAACTAATACGCTGATCTCTGACGAAGGCCTATCCGGTACGGTTGTTATTAATCAGCACGGTGACATAACCAAACATGATGATACTCTAACCGTTGACAGCGGTGTAGAGTGGGATACATTTGTAAGCTACAGCATAGCGCAAAATCTGTTTGGGCTAGAGTTTATGAGTGGCATTCCCGGCACGGTTGGCGGAGCAGTGGTTGGCAATATTGCCGCCTACGGGCAAAAAGTAGCTGATACACTGATTGATATCACGGTGTATGACCAAAAAAAACAAGCGCTCCAAACTATATCAGCCAAAGATCTTGACCTTGAATATCGTTCAAGTAATTTGCAAAAGGCCAAGTCTAAGCACCTTTTTGTCATTTGCGCTCGCTTTAAACTGTCGAAATCACCACTGCAACAATTAGAGTATGAGTCTGCCCTAAAAACTGCCGCCCGATTAAGGATTGTGCCACACTCACTAGAAGACCGACGAGCCGTCATTATGGAAACGCGTAAACGCGCCGGTTCACTTTTAAAGCAAGCAGGTAGTGAATATGCAACTGCGGGTTCATTTTTTAGAAACCCGATTGTTAATGAAGATCAGGTAGAAGCAATTTTGTCGTTTGAAGAGGCTGGCGTGAGTAAGCAGCAGCTGTTAAGGCAAAATCAACTGCATAGCGGTGAAAGCATTCGTGTCTCGGCTGCGCATGTTTTGTTAGCGGCCGGCTTTAAGCGCGGACAAAAATGGGGCAACGTTCGCTTGCACCCCGACCATATTTTAAAGATAGAGAATATAGGCGGTGCTACTGCTCAAGATATTTATGACGTTGTTGAGTTTATTATGGCAACAGTAAGATCAAAGCTAGGCATTAAACTTACGCCAGAAGTGCAATTTTTAGGTAAATTTGATTAGCTATCGCTTGGCAATGGAAAGTTAGCAGTTAAATCAATAACCTCTTGGCGAATTTTATGTAAGGCTTTTTCATCACTTCGTTTTTCAATTGCTTGCTTCATCCACTCGGCTACCTGAACCATATGCTCCTCTTTAAGGCCGCGCGTTGTCATCGCCGGCGTACCTAAACGAATACCACTTGGGCTAAATGGCGGCAGGGTGTCATTGGCAATTGCATTTTTATTGAGCGTCAAACCAATTTTATCAAGCGTCTCTTCGGCTATTTTGCCATCAATATCAAAGCTAGTTTTAACATCACATAAAATCAAGTGATTATCGGTACCATTGGTAATAAGCTTAAAGCCTCGTTTCATAAGCTCGTCGGCCAGTACTTTCGCATTAGCGACAACTTGTTTTGCGTAAACCTGAAATTCCGGTTGCAGCGCTTCATAAAACGAAACGGCTTTGGCGGCAATAACATGCATATGCGGCCCCCCTTGCACGCCCGGAAAGACCGTTCGATCAATAATGGTTGGCAAATTTTCAATAGTTTGTTCTGGCTTTTTAAGCGGATTACTAACGACGCCTTTGCTCAAAATTAAGCCACCGCGTGGTCCGCGCAAAGTTTTGTGTGTCGTGCTAGTGATGACATGAAAGCCATAATCAAACGGGTTTTTAAGTGCTTTTCCGGCAATCAACCCGGCAATATGTGCCATGTCTGCCATCAACACTGCGCCCACCTCATTACCAATCTCGGCAAACTTGGCGTAATCAAGCTCGCGCGGATAGGCACTGAAGCCAGCTAAAATGATTTTTGGCTTATGCTTTTTAGCTAAGGTGCGCAGTTGATCGTAATCAATCTCGCCCGTTTCAATATCTTTCATTCCATAACGAATAAAATTATATTGCCGCGCTAAAACGGTTACCGGATGACCATGTGTTAAATGACCACCATGAGACAAATCCATTGCTATTACCGTATCACCGGGTTGAAGCCAGGCATGATAAACGCTCTCATTAGCCTGGGCACCAGAATGTGGCTGCACGTTAGCATGGTCAGCACCAAATAATTCTTTGACGCGATCTATTGCGAGTTGTTCTATTTGGTCGGTATTTTCTTGCCCACCGTAGTAGCGCTTACCAGGGTAACCCTCTGAATATTTATTGGTAAAAACGCTCCCCATCGCGTCTAAAACTTGGCGGCTCACATAGTTTTCAGACGGAATCAGCTCTAAGCCTTCGCGTTGGCGTTTTTCTTCTGCAGTAATTAATTGCGCAATTTTCGTATCTTTCATAGTGCTCCTTTGTCAAATTAACGTAATCAGAATTGGTATTGCGCTAGATCATTCCTTTATTGTACTGTAGATATAAATCTATAAAAACCATAAAATCATCTTTGACATTATACTTTATATGATATAATATACTAATAATGTCCGCAACCAACCAAAAAATTGGCCAATTAATTTACCAAGTACGACAAGAAAGAGGCTTAACACAGGCTGCTTTCGCGCGCCAGCTGAAAACAAGCCAATCTGCAGTTAACCGCATAGAGCACGGCCGGCAAAACCTGAGCCTCGAAATGCTGGCTCGTATTAGTGATGTTTTAAATAAGCCGCTCATTAGTATTTCTAGCGGCGCCATAAATCTACAGGTAGAAGGCGGTCATGAGTTACAGGGTGAAATTACCGTTAAAAGCTCTAAAAATGCGACAGTTGCGCTACTGTGCGCCAGCTTACTCAACAAAGGAACAACCCGTCTTAAAAATGTACCTAAAATTGAAGAGGTTAACCGGCTAGTAGAAGTCTTAAAAAGCATGGGCGTTTCAGTGCGATGGATCAATAAAGATTTAGAAATTAAACCGCCAGAAAAACTTAACTTGTTAAGTATTGATAAGGCAGCTGCCCGCCGTACCCGTAGCGTTGTAATGTTTATGGGGCCCCTAATGCATCACTTAAATCGTTTTGATATACCATATGCCGGCGGCTGTGAGCTTGGCCGACGCACCGTGCTGCCCCATCTTTATGCCCTGGAAGAGTTTGGTGTCGACGTCTTTACCAAGAGTGGCCATTACCATGTGAATGTTGATCGTAAACTGCCGAAACGCCCGGTTGTGCTATACGAATCAGGTGATACAACAACTGAAAACATCTTAATGGCAGCGGCCGGCTTTGAGGGCGAAACTGTTATCAAGATGGCCAGCGCCAATTACATGGTGCAAGATTTATGCTTCTTCTTGAAACGCCTTGGCGTAAAAATTGACGGTATTGGTACTAGCACGTTACGCGTTCGTGGTGTGAGAAAAATCAAGAAAAATGTCACCTATAGTCCTAGCGAGGATCCGGTTGAGGCAATGACATTTTTAGCTGCCGCGATCACTACAAATTCTTCAATTACCATCAAGCGTACGCCGATTGAGTTTTTAGAACTTGAGCTTTTAAAATTAGAAAAAATGGGTCTTAACTATACCCTAAGCAAAACCTACAAGGCAGACAATGGCCAAACCGATCTGGTTGACTTAACGGTACAGAAACATAACGGCACATTGCAAGCTGCAGCCGAAAAAGTATATGGTCGCCCCTTCCCTGGTGTTAATATAGACCACCTGCCCTATTTTGTGCCAATAGCAGCGGTCGCTAAAGGCCGTACCTTGATACATGATTGGGTATACGAAGATCGAGCCCTCATGTTTACCGAGATGAAAAAGATTGGAGTCAAGCTGGAACTAGCCGATCCGCACCGCCTATTTATCAATGGTCCTACTAAGTGGCGACCTGCTGACGTAGTGGCGCCAAGCGGCATTAGGCCAGCCGTCATAATTCTCATAGGTATGTTAGCCGCACCTGGTATAAGCTTACTGCGGAATGTTTACACCATTAACCGTGGTTATGAGGATATAGCCGAACGACTCAACTCAATTGGCGCCCACATTACGGTCATGCATGAACTGTAGTTAGGTAGTTTGTAGCTGTTCACCGGCGCGCTCAGGCGAAATCCATGTACCGTCAGTTTCAACTCTTCGAAAGACTTTTTTATTGTTCTTAAGGCAACGCAGTATGGCTGCTAATTGCACGACATTCATGATGTAAAATGCAAAATACATAATAACCGCATAGCGACTAAGACGCAGTTTACTTCTCTTGCTTAAGTGTTCATCCGGCCAAATATTCCACATTACATAAGCAGTAATCGTAAAATACGCCCCGATGATTGACCACGGATTAAGCAGAATAAGGCTAAGCGCTAAGATATATATAAGCAGCAGTGGCTCGAGTAACAAAATCAACTCGCCCAACACAGCCAATGGCAATCGATACATGGTTAACATGCGTCCATAGCGCGGATCATTGTTGCCAATCATATGGCCATATTTTACGAGATTTTGTAACATGCCCAGCTTCCAACGATACCGCTGCTTAAACAATGCGCCATATGATTGCACACCTTCAGTTTCAGCTAACACGTCAGCTGCGTAAATGATGCGCTGATGCAAGTTGCCGTACGATAGAATCTTGAAGCTTAAGCCAATGTCTTCGGTTTGGGTGTCGGTGTCATACATGCCAACTTGGCGAACGACATCGGTACGATACGTCGAAG
>CAYRRR010000038.1:0-5113 GCA_964426755.1 uncultured Candidatus Saccharibacteria bacterium
GACTCAAAATCGTGTATCTTCGGATGTGAGAGTTCGAGTCTCTCCTTGCCCACCACCAATAAGCAGGAGATTCTGTGGCTGAATTAATAAGCTTGATACGGTGCTTCTGTCGAGTGCAGGCCGTGAAATACTAACCGCAGCAAATTTTCAACACTTTTAAAATCTATTTTCGTTACCTCTTCTTCCGTCAAAGTATTCTCATTTTTGGTAAAAATTTTATGACTAACGGGTCAGTTCGTAGGCGGCTGTCGAGAGTGCGGCGAAAATTTTGGTAGGATTATGCATGATCCAAACTGCGCAGTACGTGGCAGTTCTTACGCGCCACACAGGCTCGTCAGACTTGGTCGGGGTTGTAGAAACCTCACCGTCTTTGGCGCAGTATAAAACATCGTTATGTTTTATAACGATCGCTGCACTATAAAGAGTAGTAAATAAATGAAGTGCCTCTACCATAGCGGCCAGCGGCATAGAATACGTAAATGGTTTTGGAAACCGCAGTGAGGTAGCAATTTTTTGCAATTGAGCAAAACTAGCCACAATAGTTGTCGGGTCTCTATCAATGATTTTTTCGGGCAAGTTTATAAAATAGTCGAGCGCGTCATGGGTTATGGTTATTGCCCCTGGATATTTGTCAGCAAATTTTTCTAGCGTTATGGCAGTTTCGCTGTTGCGGCCCATATCGCCCGGCAGCAAGACGCCATCAGCCCATGCGGCAAAATCTAACCATTCACTTAGTGCCTGTTTACTGAAGCTGCCGCTTTTAGTGCTTGGAGCATACTCTCCGTTTTCAAGAATATTGCCAATGGTTTTTTTCAACACATCAGGAAGCAAAACCTTAACGCTCCCTGCCCCGTTTGCTGTTGCGGTTTGATAAGCAGTAGCTGGAACGGTAAAGCTATGAGCATTACCGCCAATGATGAGCAGCTTGCCTGCCTGTTGTTTGTTTTCGGGCTTGTCCCACAACAGTTCTTTATACAGGGGTTGGCCAGATTGTTTATGCCAGTATGTATTGCTCACCGTGCTTCTCCAGCTGATAAATTACATTTTTTCTCTCAACTATTATGGTCCATCCCTCTTGTCTGGCAATTATATACAGTTCTTGATTTGGGTTAAAGGCAATCGGGTTATCTACCATCTCAAGCATGACGGCATCTGTTTTACTATCGCCAATAGCGTAGCTGTCTTTAAGCGATAGATCGTGCAATTTTATTAGCCGCTCAAGCTCGGTTTTTTTGTGCAAACTGGCAATATATTTTTTGCCAGTAAAGCCCTCTTCGTTTCGTTCGTATCGAGTGCCTACACTTGTGTCAAAACCGTAGGTTTTGGCAATGTGTTCGACTATTTCTTCATGAGAGCCTGAAAGGGCGATTAAAAAATACCCCTGCCTCTTTAGTTGTTTGACGAGGTTTCGAGTGTAAAGATAAGTTTGCTTTTTATATTCTTTGACGATCTCATCAATGGTTTCATCAAACAGCGTTGGTTGTATGAAGCTGAGTGACGATTCGTAAATTGCAATCAAGGCGTTTTCGTATTCATGAAAAGCAGCTTCAGATTCGCGGTTCTTCCAGCGCATCAGTGCTGACTGTAATTGTTCGCGCGCACCAGGCTTGAGCAGGTTTTTTTTGGCTAAACGGTTGACAATTGCATGATATAGTTGCCAGCGTATGAGCGTGCCATCAATATCAAACACCGCAAACTTCTTCATAAGCTTAAACTTTCAAAATGTTTCCTACGATAACTCCGATCATGGTTGCAATACCACCAACAATGAATACTTCTAAAGCACTTTTGATTGGCGAGACTTTCACGATCTTGCCCTTGTAATAACCTAATATAAATAATGCACTGAGGGCGGCTAAAATGGTCACGTTCCTCGCATACGACTGAGGAAACACAATAATGGTAATGAGCGGAACAAGACCAGCCAAGAAGTATGACCCAAACATTATCAAACCACTAATGACTGGTACTCGAAACGAATCAGCTTTATCTAATTGATGGGCTGACTTTGAGCTTAAATATTGGCCAGACCCCATAGAAAGTGCTTCTACTAATATAGTTACGACTCCGGCCAAAATAACGACTTGTTTGTTGCTTGTGCCGGTGCTAACACCCACAATAACACCGGTGGTTGACACCAGCGCGTCATTAAAGCCAAACATGGCACTTTGTAAATATTCCTTATTGATATTTGTCATAACACCATAATATCAGAAGGGTTCAAGATTAAGTCTTGTCAAATGAGTTCACCTCATGCAAAGAATGACTTATAAGATTGTCATTCTGGTCAAATTCGAAGATTCCCTTCAGGCTTTTCTCTCATCCCATTCCAACGCCCTTCACCATGTCCACATTTTTTGACGGCCAGCAATATCATGCCACCTTGAATCGGCAGCGCACTAGCCATCTCAATCATAATAAACAGTGTAGCAAAGATACTAAATATGGTTCATCTTAGCTATACCTCATGATCACGAATCTAGTAACTGTCAATTTGAAGTAAGTGCTTTTCTAGATCGTTCATCATGGAGTGTCGTTCTTGCTTAACAGATTCCCAACTGTCAGCTTCACCACAGGCTCTGTCACGCCATAACTGAACTTCACGTCCATCCGCCAAACGCTTTTTACTGACAAAAATGAAAGAACTACTAGAAAGTTGATTTGGTGCTGGTTCACCAAAAACAATACTAAATCCTCGAGAGCATGCTTGAGCTTCTGGTACTTGTTCAAAAAGATTTTCAACACTCGTACCATATATTTTCATGATCGTTTTGCTAAGTTCCTTAGTGGTTATCTCGAGCAAAGGTGGCATTGAATCAATTGGGTCATTGTATATATAACGTATGCTCTGCACTTCATCTGTTTCTTCTGGCAAAATGATCGAAGCTTCAGGGATGCGACGGCCGTCTTCCGGGGATTTACGCATTTCATCTAACCCACGCATTGCTTCGATGAGCGAGGAACGCAAATTAAAGACTGTATTTCTTTGAAGCTCTTGCCAGACAAAAATATTAAATAAAATTTGCGCAATAATTACTAATACCAGCAATGACCCTAGAATTAATGAAAACGAGGGATTTATTGAATTTATTTTTTTGTACGAATTTTTCCTTCTTTGCATATAGACTCCTTATGCTAGAGCATACACTAAGTGATAATTTATACAACAATTTCTATACTTATGGGGCAGTGGTCAGAGCCCATTTGTTCGGGATGTATCTCAGCAGATTTTACCTTATCTTTTATGGCTTCAGACACTAAGAAATAATCTATCCGCCAGCCGACGTTACGTTCGCGGCTTTTGGCAAAGTGGCTCCACCAGGTGTAGTAACCGTTGCCCTGTTTGAACATGCGGCACGTATCAACAAAACCGGCGGCTAGCCAATTATCAAAACCGCTACGCTCTTCAATAGTAAAGCCCTTTTTGCCTTTATTTGATTTTGGATTAGCCAGGTCATCTTCTGTGTGAGCTACGTTCATGTCGCCACAATAAACAACCGGCTTTCCTCCGGAGTTTTTCGACGCAGTGACCTGCCTTCTGGCAGAGCCAGAAGCTCCGTCGTCGCTCTTGGTGGACTGCTGCGTTGCAGTTTGCGATGCTTCTTCACCGTACTCTGTGTACGGCTCAGTTTGCTTCTCAACTGCGCCTTGCACTCCACTCAAGCGAAAAGCTCCGGATTCCAAGGCCTTACAATAGGCGATCATGGCCTGGTCCCACTGCTGACGCAAAGGTATGCGGGTAAGGTCATCTTTGGCATTGGGTGTGTAGGCCGTAACGACATAAAAATTATCAAATTCGGCCGCAATCACCCTGCCTTCGTCGTTACTATGACCGTAATTATCAAGCACCAATCCGGCCTTTTTCACAAATTCGTCAGGAATATCATTGATAATGGCGATTGGTTTTAATTTGGTAAAGATCGCTGTGCCGCTGTAGCCTTTTTTAGCTTTGGAGGAGTTCCAGTATTCCTCATACTGGGGCATGTCGATGACTGCCTGTCCTTGCTCTGCCTTGGTTTCTTGCAGACATAAAATGTCTGGGTCATGCTCTGCAATAAATTTTTGAAACTCACCTTTGCGCACTACGGCACGGATACCATTAACGTTCCACGAATAAATCTTCATGGTAGAAAGTATAACAAAAAACGCTCTCTAGGGCGCTTGTGTAACTGATTGCTTGGTTATGAGCCAGTTTTATGTCATGGCTCAGGACGCCGCCGTCTAGCACACCATCGTGCCCGTTATGTAACCGATGGCACGATGAAGAAGTCCGGTAATCACAATTGAGGCTGCTGCTGCCATCAAAACCATCAGACTGGCTGTCAGAGGATTAGCTTCCCTCAACGAAGGTTTTGTAAACAAAACCCAGAGTGCTGATCCGGCTGTCATGATGATGCCGGCCGGCAGTCCAACGGCAGAAATAGCCGCAAAAACGCCGCTAACCAGCAACAAAACAAGGCTCACCAGCAGCAGAATAATGGTAAGGAGTCCCTTGCCCATGTCAAACTCTTCTGCAGAGGGATACTCGGGGCACTCTTTCATGATGTCAAGCATGCTTTCGTTGCCAGAGATTGACAGCCATGACTCTTCCAAGAAGGCAGTAACACCGGTGGTTTCGTTGAACCACAGTATGCCTTGTATGGGCACCCACAGGATAAGCCCAATCGGTATCAACGCCAACAGTGCCATGCCGGCTGGTGAATCGAGGCCTCGATTTACGGCAGTATACGTGCCGCCTGTTACCAACAATAAAACAATCCAGAACATTGTAACTACCCTCTCTATGGGGACTAGGTGGCGAATTAAGGTACACTCAATAGATTGAGTTGCGTTGATAATACCATAAAATGTATAAAAATCAATAATGAATACAATCAAAAGGTTATTGAGTAAATGGTGACAGCTGTCAGCCTTTTAGACTGTTACAGTTTTGTGCCGTTTGTTAGATTTGAAAAATGTCTGGGTCATGCTCTGTAATAAGTTTTTGAAACTCACCCTTACGCACTACGGCACGAATACCATTAACGTTCCACGAATAAATCTTCATGCCTAAAAGTATAACACCAGATTTGGTATACTAACGCCATGAATACAAATAAAACTGCAAAAAGAG
>CAYRRR010000039.1:0-4668 GCA_964426755.1 uncultured Candidatus Saccharibacteria bacterium
AACTATCTTAACCCTAATAAAGGATTAATAAGGTTGGCTTCAGGCTCAACCATAGACAATCTGCACATCGGTAATATAACCATAAAAACAAATAATGGTGAATTTGAACCGGGCTTAGGCGGCCTATTATCAAAAGGAGAGAACGTTACCCTTACCAAAGTTTCGGTGACGGGTGGTATAGAGCAGGTAACTGAGGATAGCCAAACTGCAGAACTCCGAATGATGGGAGGCCTGGCCGGGCAACTTCAAAACTCAATAATATCTGAATCATATAGTAATATCAGTGTTTCAGCCAGGCCGGGCAATCAGATGACTGCAGTAGGTGGTTTAGTAGGTGCGATGCTTGGGCAAGTAGAAGATTCGTATGCGCTAGGAGGGGTTCTGCTTGAAGGTGATAATACAGAGACTGGTATTAGTTATGTCGGTGGTCTGGTTGGTTATTTCTATGGCGGCACCGAAAGGTCATATGCTTCTGGTAGTGTATCGAAAGTGAATAACGATAGCTCTATTGCAGCAGTTGGAGGGTTAAACGGTTTGCATATTGGAACGCTTGAAGATTCCTTTTCGATTGGCAGTGTAAGCAATAGCCCGTCGTCAAGCTCAACCTCACTTGGTGGCCTAGCGGGGATGTTAATGCTGGATGATGATATTGAAACTATTATTAACAACAATTATTTTGATGTCGCCGGCACTGGTCAAAGCAGCTGCATCGGTAGCTTTGTTAATCCAAGCTATGACCCAGCCACTGCCCCAGAAAATATCGACTGTACCGCCGTTAACACCAACGGCAATGATCCAGGGTATTTCAATAACAGCAGCACTAACCCGCCGCTTGACAGCTGGGACTTTAACTCAATATGGCGCACTAATGCTTCGACAACGCCCACATTCTTGGGCGATGAACCACCGGTTCAAACTGCCCCTGGTATTCCACGCAGTCTAGCGGTTGATGTAGCCTCGGTACGGAAACTAAAGATCAATTGGCAAGCACCGTTGTCAAGCGGTGGTAGCTCTATCACGGACTATGTTGTTCAGTACAAAAAATCCAGCAGTAGCACGTGGCAAACATTTAACGATGGCACATCAGCCACAACCACCACTACCATAACTGGTATATCGCAAAATACCAGTTATGACGTTCGTATTGCAGCCGTGAATGTAATCGGGCAAGGTGACTTTACCGATGTCCTTACTGTCAGTACATTGCCACTGCTACCGCCGCAAAACGTGGTGGCCACAGCTCATCCGGTATCAATTGAGCTTGACTGGGACAACATGGACGGAGCAGATCGTTACGAGGTTAGCTACAAGAAAACAAGTGAAGCTACCTGGCAAAATTATGACAACGACGGCATAGAAATTAAAGCTTCTTATATAGAGGTTTACGGTCTTGATTCAAATACATCATACGATCTTCGTCTCAGATCAATTGATGACGAAAACAACATTACCGACTGGACAAACACCATCACTATTTCAACAATTGACAGGCAAGTCTACCACATTACTAACTGTCGCCAGCTGCAGGCTATCGGTATTGACCCGGTAACTTATGAACCGGGAGACCTTACAGGCCATTATATTTTAGATAATGATATTGATTGCTCAGAGACAGCTAATTGGACATGGGAAGATCTTGAAGGTGATGCAGAGATACTAGAACTATTTAAGGGCTTTATGAGCATCGGAGCTGGTACAGATCCAATATTCATAGGTTCTATCGATGGGAGAAATCATACCATTTCAGGTCTATATAGTCAGTCATTTGGAGGGATATTTATAGCCACTGAGGGCGCGACAATAAGAAATCTTACAGTTTCTAATAGTTCATTTAAAGGTATTTCCGGTTATTACACTGGAGGGCTCGCCGTTATAGCAAAAGATACAACTATATCGAATGTTCATTATGCCGACTTGACGCTTGAGGCCTATAGCCTGTCTGCCGGAACAGGCGGATTCATAGGTTTAAGCCAAGGTAATAATGTGATTGTACGAAGTTCATCAACAGGATCAATAGAATTTTATGGTGTACCGGATACTTCATCAAACCTTACAGTTGCAGGAGGTCTCGTGGGTGGACATACAGTTCTGGGCTATAAAGATTTATCTTATTTTGATGATGCAGACCCTACCGATCCTCTTAAGATTGAGCAGTCGTATGCTGATATGGCCATAACTATTAATGGTCATGAAGATATATATGGTGTTGTCGTTGCAGGAGGTCTACACGGAGGACTCCCTGCCTACTCTGGCGTAGTTGAGATTAACAATTCCTACGCATGGGGATCGATAAATGTGGATCTAACAAACACTAATGGCGTTGCGTATATAGGGGGCATAGCGGCGGCATCAGCAAAGGTTAGTAATACGTACTCTAATGTGAATATTATTGCAAATATTGTAGACCCAGAAGTTTCAATACCTGATAGCTATGTTGAAGCTGGCCCATCGTTTAATCTTGTCGGCGGTATTACGGCATTCCATATTGTAGCGGAGCAAAATACTATTACAAATTCATTTTATGATGGTGTAATTAACGCAAATGAACATGTTGAGGTGGGTGGTCTGGTTGGTGTTAATATTCTATTTTATCCTGAACAAGAAGATTCCTTCCCGAGCACATATACTACCAACAGTTATTTCAATACAGCCAAGGCGAACTCAGATATTTGCGGTCAAAAACTAATAGTCGATAGTAATGATGAATTTATTTGGTGGCCAGGAGATACATCCTGCACCAGCGTTAACCAATCGAACTCCCAGCCGAACTACTTTATCAATAACGCTACTAATCCACCAATGGATACTTGGGACTTTGACTATATATGGCAAACCAATGCTACAACACCACCAACCTTTATACGCCCCACCACGACTGAACCACCAGTTGAAACCGTGCCATCCGCTCCCCGCAACCTAGCTGTTACAAATCGCACCACCACTGCAATCTCGATTGCCTGGCAGCCACCACTCAGTGACGGTGGCAGCCCAGTGACGCACTACCAGGTGCAATACAAAAAATCTTCCAGCTCCACCTGGGTCAGCGCACCGCTCCAGTCAGCCAGCCAAACCAGCCATAACTTTATTAACCTAGACCCAGATACAAGTTATGACTTTAGAGTAGCAGCCATTAATAGTGTTGGCACCGGCCCTTACACGGCTCCAGTAGCCGGTAGGACATTAGCGCCAGACAACCCACCACCAGACGACCCTCCTGAAGAATGTATTTCTAACTGTGATCCGGTAGCACCACCACCAGACAACCCCCCAGAGCCGCCTACCACTGACACCGAAACCAATACGCGTGTACCTGGCCCTTCAGTGTCGCCTCTCCCCCTCGACACCACCGTTCGTGGCGCCACCATTGGTCCGTTCACCCGCTTCATCCGTTCTATTCCTGAACCTATTGCCCGTTCCTTGCCGTACAGCCTCCTATTGCTACTGGTAGCCCTGTCAGCTCTCTACACCTACAGTGCCTACCTAGAGAACCATCGCCGTAAAACCCTGCAAGCCCTCATTGACCGCTTCAAGGCTTCCCAAGCAGCTCGCTCCGGTTACCTAGAGATTACGTCTCATTACATTAATACCCCGATTGCCCAAATGCAGGGTACTATTGAACTACTTGCCGGTACGAAGCAACTAACCCAAGACACCGTAACCGCCATTCAAACCCAACTGGGATCACTCAAGAAGAACGCCGCTAATCTATTGAACCTCAGCCAAGATCTAGCACCCCACCAGCAAGCCTTAGTAAAAGACGTATCCGCTATACGACCAGCTAGTGTACTAACACACCCTAAAGTCTGGCTACCAACTGCCATTGTCTTTACCTTAACGGCATTAGTTAACTTCATCCTCATCCAAGCAGACAAATACGACCCCGGCTTTATTGACTGGGCTGCCCAAGTCGGCATTGCTCTTGTTGGTGTAGCGGCTTTAGGTGTCTCGTTCTACTTTATGCGCAGCATTAAAGCTCATCGCCAAACACTAGCTCGCCAAGTTGAATACGAAACTAGTGTTGCCAACCAACAGTCTAACTTCATAGAACAAGCCTACATTCTACTGAACGAAGACCTCAAGGGCTTAGAAGACCATCGTAAAACCGTAGCTGCTAAACCAAAGAGTGACGGTTATGCAACCGGCCTGACTAATCTCAACCGCATCATAACCAAGCTGTACTATCTAGCCCAGCTTACCAAGCAAGTACCAGGGCTAGCCTGGAACGTTCCAGTCGCTACCGCCCTGACAACCGCAACCGGTGACCTACAGCCATTAGCAGACGAGAAAGGTGTCAGTGTGGCTACTAACGCCCAAGCCGGTCTAACCGCCAACGTCGACGAAGTCTCCTTAAGCCACCTTGTGTCAGCGCCACTTAAGAACGCCATTATGGCCAGCCCAGCCGGCTCCCAGGTCAAGCTGACCGTCCGTCCACACAAACGCAACGTTGCCATAACCGTTCAAGACCGTGGACCTGGCATACCAAAAGCCAAACTCGACAAACTACTACAACCCTTTAGTCGTGTCTCGACTGAACAATTTGACCGTGAGGGCTTAGGCCTTGACCTGTACTTTGCCCGTGTTATTACCGAACAGTACGGCGGCAACATTACGCTTGAGTCAGCTGACACTGGCGGGACGATTGCGCGGGTGGAGGTGCCGGGAGGGCGG
>CAYRRR010000040.1:0-4321 GCA_964426755.1 uncultured Candidatus Saccharibacteria bacterium
GTAATTAATAATATATTTATTAATCATAGTTTAGAAATGTTAAAATTCTACCATGAAGATTACTAGGTTCTTAGCGCAGGCGCAGCAAAATACTGACTCAATTGATACGACTATATCGGTTCCACAATCTACTGAGCAAAGCGGCTCAGGAGTGCCGGTGTTGGCAATAATTGCGGTTGTTGTATTACTGGTAATTCTTGTTACCATTGTAGTGGTTTTATTTAAAAAAAAGGCGCAACATCGTCCGGCAGTTCCCTTAAATCCCGATGAGCCCACCCCAACTGTTAATCCAAGCGTCACCACTCCGATTACTAACCCAGATGGAACTATTGTTCCAGAGGCCGATACGCAACAGCCTGTCAACAATGACCAGATGCCAACACCGCCGACTGTATAACAATAGCTCGCAAACATTTGGCAGCCAAAGATACGACGCTATTGAATTACAAGCATAAGTGTGATATAATATAAGTATGAGTGAAACTCCTCAAAATGATCAAGGTCAACTGTTCGAAGCTGAATCACAGGCTGAGGGTATTGACATTTCTCAGGCAGCTCAGCATATCAGTGAGAACGCCCGACCTTTTGAGTATGAAGATAGAACTTCAGATGCAGCGCGTGATCAAGGGCATGGCCCTCAAGCTGTTGTCGGTATTGAAGAAGTTTCAGGAACTGATGAAGAGCGTCAAGCCGCTCGCCGGCGCGGTACTCACCCTTCAGCAAGGGTAGTTGAGTTGCCGGGTCAAAGCAGGGGTCGCTCAAATACTCCCGGTATTGCTACGCCTTCTGAGGCGCAGCGCGGGTTAACAGATCAAGAAATTGCCGAGCAAGATGAAATCAACAAAAGAGGGGTAGAAGCTGCGCGAAAGGCACTGAAAGATGCGTTGCGCTCGGAGGATGCATAATGCCTCCAAAGCAAATACTTGGTCAAGGATCTTTAGTAACACCGGAATCAGCTCCGGAGCCTCGAGAGTTTACGCCTGATGAGCGCGTAGCCATTAGCGGTATGATCAAATGGTTTAGCGATAGCCGTAATATTGATCCTGGCCTCGTAACAGAGCGGGATGTAACCATGCTGACCCCTGCTTATATAGAGTCTGGCTTGTACGTACCTGCAGAATTAACAGATCGTGATATGCCGCAAGCACGGGGGCACGTTATCTTCCCAGCCTCTGAATATCGTTTATTAACCGTTAGTCCGTCTCGTTTGGCTGAGTCGGCAGCGACAGGTGTACGTAACCGACGCAGCCAGGTGTCAGACAAGGCCAAAGTAGAAGTGGTGGCCGGCAGGGCTTCAGCGCATGCGCTTGAATCGCAACTTAGTAAAACTGATCAGCTCGTAGAATCATTACAGTCGCGTCAGGATTCTTTGAAGACTATTCGCGGTGAGTTAAAAAGTGCGCGCGGAACAGGTTTCTTTGCTCATTACTCGGCAGATAAGGTAAAAATGATAGTTGTTAATGGCGAGACGGCAATTGCAGAAGCTTTAGAGGTTTGTGCAATGTCCAAAGGCTGGAATGCTGAACAGCTAGAGCGGGCAAAGCGCACGCTTAACTATAAGTTATTTGGTGACCATTCTGATAGGTTTAGAAACTGGAAAGATTTCAGCCATATGGCTCATACCTATACCCGAAAACGAAAACTGGTGGTAGTTGCAGAGCAGCAACGACTTACGCGCGAATTTCTTAAATACAAACCATTTCTAGATGAAGAGTAAACATATTAATCTGCCAAAACCATTTTTTGTTTTGGCACCAATGGACGATGTTACTGACACGGTGTTTCGTCAAATTATTGTTGAAACGGCTCCGCCTGATCTTTATTTCACCGAATTTGTTAATGTTGACGGACTGCAGAGTCCGGGCAGAGAAAAACTGCTACCAAAATTAAAGTTTACCGAGTCAGAGCGGCCGATTATCGCGCAAATCTGGGGCAAGAACCCAGAAAATTATTACAAAACAGTCAAAGAACTGGCAAACGGCACGCTAGCATCAGAAGCAAGCAGAGAAAGTAATGTGCGAAGTATGGATATGAGTGCTGTGCAAGACGCAAGCGAGCAGCAGACTGATTCGTATAGGTCATACGATGAAAGAGCAGCGCAGCTTGCAACAAAGCACAGTGCCGTAAGTGGCGACGGTGCCAACAGCAGGGCTGTTGGGCAGGTCGGCACGATCCATAACTTTACTGGGGTGGATGTGAATATGGGGTGTCCCGATAAAACCGTGGTTAAAAACGGCTGCTGCAGCGCTCTTATTAATGATCGTGGTTTAGCAGAGAAGATTATTGGGGCAGTTAAAGAAGCAGCCGGGGAGGACTTCCCTGTTTCGGTTAAAACTCGTGTAGGTTTTACAACAGTAGATTTAACATGGATTGAATTTTTATTGAAACAAAAACTTAACATGTTAACTATTCATTTGCGAACTGTGAAAGAAATGTCTAAAGTGCCGGCTCATTGGGAGCTGATGGCAGAAATTAAAGCCATGCGTGATCGTATCTCCCCCGCCACGTTGTTAGTTGGTAATGGCGATGTGTTGTCGAGGCAGCAAGGCGAAGAGCTGGCAGCACAATATGAGCTGGACGGAGTGATGATTGGGCGCGGCATTTTTCATGATCCGTATGTATTTGCCGAGCGGTCTCCGTGGATCAGTATTCCTAAAGAAGACAAGATCGCACTTTATAAAAAGCACGTACAGCTCTTTGCTGATACGTGGCAGAATAATGAGCGCCGCGTGCCGACGCTTAACAAATTTTGTAAGGTTTACATTCAGGGTTTTGATGGCGCCAAAGAACTCCGCGAAAAACTTATGAACGCTCGCACCACTGACGAGCTTCTGCTGATTTTAAACACCGCAACTTAATTTACTTTGAATCTACGTTTACTAATCTGATATTTACAGGGTGGATTTAACGCATGATTATAATGTATCGCTCTGTACTTTATCAGTTGTAAAAAACGTGAATAATGAGTGTAACTAGAGTTTTTTAATTGGTACGCTTATGCTATACTTAAGCACAAGAAGATTGTATGGAATCATGAGAGAAAAACTGCTTCAACATTCATTATCACCCCTTTTGCTTTGGACTGCGGTAGTCCTTTTAGCTCTTAGCATCACCATGCTTTTTAGTAATCCGCTCTATGCCGCTCCAGAAACCTTTACGGTCACTAACACGAATGACTCAGGCGAAGGCTCTTTACGCCAAGCTATAGAAGACGCTAACAGCAACAACAACCCAGACGATATGGATATTATTGAGTTTAATATCCCCGGTGATGGCGTGCATACCATAAGGCCTGAGACACAGCTCACCTCTATACACGAAAAGGTAACCATAAATGGCTACAGTCAGCCTGGGTCGCAAGTAAATACAGCAAGCCATCCAAGCCCAATTAACAGTACCATTACAATAGAGATTGAGGGGAGTAATGCAGGTCATGTAGTAGGATTGCAGTTGAATAACGCACATGAGAGTGTCGTAAAGGGTATATCAATTCATGGCTTTCAGGCAGGTCAAATACAAGTTACGTCTAATGATATTTCTTTAGAAGGCAACTATATAGGCGTTAAGCCGTCAGGTGATGAGGTCACTGATTCCGCGGGACCTAGTATTGGCACGAACACGACATGTAGTGGTTTGGTCATTGGTGGCCAAGCTGCAGAGAAAAGAAATATAGTAGCCGCAAATTCAAATACTGTCGCTGTCTCTATGGACTGTACAGACTCATTTATAATTGGCAACTATATTGGAATCAACAAAAATGGTACAGCGCCACTGCCGAGTATAGCGGGTATTGTATTAGGAGGAAATTTGTTTAATGGCGGATCGGTTCCTCAGACTGTAGAAATACAGCAGAATGTTGTCACCGGAGCGAATAATGCACAGCTGGTGATGTTTACAAGCAATCACAAAGTCCAAAATAATTACATTGGTCCTAACCACATGGCAGAACCCATGAATGGTGTTGATGGTGCAGGCATCATTATTCAAACCAGCGCTGAGAATAACCTTATAGGGGGAACAGAAGTAAATCAAGCAAATAAAATTGTTGGCATAAAAGGTGCCGGTGTGGCAGTAATGAGGTTAACATCAACGGCTCTACAATTAAGCGTTACCCCTCAAAAAAATGCGATACTTGGTAATAGTTTTCATAGCATAGGGGTTCATAATTATCCGAATTTTGGCACGGCAAATCTTGGTATAGAGTTAATGGAATCAATCGATGAGAGTAATCCTGTTGATCTTCAACCAGAAACGTTTCAAAACCGTGGCCCCAACCCCAACGACCCAGACGATGCCGACGACGGCCCTAATGGCATGATCA
>CAYRRR010000041.1:0-4275 GCA_964426755.1 uncultured Candidatus Saccharibacteria bacterium
CCAAGTTGCGGCAATATGTCTAACAACGTATGGCCTTCGGTAATAATAAGACGAATGCCATCTACTAACGGCGTCAGTGGTAATATGCCTGAAATGTTTTGTAGCCACTCGGGCATTAAAAAGCGCGGGAAAAACACACCACTTAAGAACATCATAGGGAACGCAATCAGGTTGGTTAATGGCGCCGCTTGGTTTTCATTCTTTGCCCAACCACCTACGCTTAAGCCAAAGCCAAACATCATAACGATGCCAAGCATTGATATAACTGCGAAATTCAAGTAATTGCCCTGCATTTTAAAATCAAACAGGATAAGGCCAACTATAAACAATAGCGCCACCGTAATAACGCCTACAAACAGATAGTTCAGTGCATTACCGAGCACAAATTGCGAAACCCGCAAAGGTGTGGCGCGAAGCCGTCGCAAAATGCCTTCTTTCTTCATGCTTGGAATACTATTGGTAGGGCCAAAAAAGCCCAAAGAAAGAATAGAAAAACCAAGTAGCCCTGCAAATATATAATCGAAACTGCTAAGCCCCCGTACATCGGTAGATTTTTGCTCGACGCTAAACAATGGTGAGGTTTGGGTAATTTGCTGATTGATTTCTGTTAAAACACTATCAACAATTGAAGCAAATGTTTGACCGGTTTGAGCGCTTGATGGACTAAAGTAAACCTCTGCTCTGCCGGTTGGTTGACCTTGATCATTCGGCTGACCAAAGCTTTCTGGCAAGACAAGAATCGTGTCAGCCTCTCCGCGACTCATTTTTTCTTTTGCATCGTCCAATGAACTGGCACTGGTTTCTTTAACGACATTACTTTTCTTTAGCTCGTCAATAAATTGCTTTGAAAATCCTAACTGTGACTGGTTAATCACCACCACATCAAATGAAACGCCATTATTGTTGCGGTTAAGCGAGCCAAAAACGAGCAAGAAAATGAGCGGAAAGATGAAGGTAAAAAACATGGCGACTTTGTCGCGGAAGAATTGGCGCGTAAGCATTTGTGCCAAACGCCCGATTACAGAAAAATAACGTTTCATCAGTCCCTCAGCTCCTTACCTGTTAAATCAATGAAGACATCTTCTAGATCGGCTTGCTCAACGTGAACTTCTTTTTTAAAGCCCTTATCAAGCAGGTTTTTAATAAGCTTGCGTGGCGTATCAAGGGCAATAATCTTGCCGTTATCCATAATGGCAACGCGGTCGCATAGCAGCTGCGCCTCTTCCATGTAATGGGTTGTTAAGATAACAGTAATGCCCTTATCCCGAATTTTCTTTATAAGATCCCACAGATTACGACGAGCCTGTGGATCAAGGCCAGTGGTTGGTTCGTCTAAAAAAAGCACCTTTGGCTTGTTGACCAGCGCTGATGCAATACTAAAGCGCTGTTTTTGACCACCAGATAGCGTATTAACGGTGCTATTGGCTTTGTCTGTCAGTTGCACCTGCTTAAGCAGTGACATTGGCGACACGCTTTGACCGTAAAAAGAGCCGAACAATGACAACAATTCTATAAGCGTAAGCTTATCCATGAATGCAGAGCTTTGCAGCTGCACGCCAATAATCTGCTTCACCTTCTCTTGATCTTTAGTTACATCGAGGCCGTTGAGAATCACACTGCCGCTATCAATCGGTCTCATAGCCTCAATCATTTCAAGCGTCGTCGTTTTACCGGCGCCATTCGGACCTAAAATGCCGAAGATTTCGCCCTTTTTGACTTCAAAGTCAATTTCTTTGACTACCGTCTTGCGACCGTATCTTTTTTTGAGCTTATCAACCTGTAAAATAATTTCTTTAGCCATGTAATGAATATTATAAATAAAAAAGCCCGCTCATAACAGCGGGCAGTTCTATAATTTGCGTTTTAGCTTTTTTTAATGGTAAGAAAACCGTTGCGTGGGTTTTCATTAACGGTGTAACCATCTGGAAGATCAGTACCTTCTGGTCGCTCGTCTTTGCTGAAGTAGTAAATTCGCTGTTGCTTGCCGCCTCGAAGCGTAACTTCTTTGCTGTTTAGGTAGTATGTAACACCCTTACTGTTTGTGTGCTTGTATGCCATCTGACATCTCCCTCTCTTTAGGTTAACGTTAGTACCCTTAACATACTCTGGAGGGCTTTTTGTTGTCAACTTTTTTTGAGTACATTACAGATGAAGAAAGCGACCTTCCTACTTAACTTCTCTCGTGAAAAAGCGTTCCTAAACAGAGGTCAGGGTAAATATTATGGTCAATGGCATACGACCCCTAATTCAGGCGTATCAGATGCAGAAAATACAACGTTTTAGCTTATGCTTACAGGTGTTCAGATAATTCAGCCCGAAACCATCGTTCGGTTAAATAGCGGATTAAAAACAAGGCCAGAGAGACACCCGCCAGCAGCAAACTAACACCCGCTAAATCTGGTGACCACTTTGGACTCACAAAGTCAAATTTATATAAGGCGTCAGGGACATGAGGAATTTCGGCCTGACCACCTCGCTGACTCACATACTGCTGAACACAGGGCACCCTACCTTCTCGCAAACTACCGCCCCGGCTCTCGCAATAGGCCTGAGCCTCTTCATATAAAGCTTGACTGCCTGCTGACTCTCGTTGGCGATCAGCCAATAGCCGCTCATAGGTATATTTAAGCTGTATTGGCTGTTGCAGACTGCCACTCGATAGGCCGGCATTCATATGCGAGTGCATATGCTTACGGAGGCGCTGCAGAGCCGCCTCTACATCGCCGTTTTGCGCATCTGCCTTCAACACTTCATCACGTAAGCGAATCGAAGTAAGGTTATTTTGCCTGACAGCGTACACTCCTATTGCCAGGAACAGCAAAAATGCCCCAAAAAAATACCACGTATTTATTGGCTTGAGCCGTTTCCAGACACGGCGTAGTGATCGTTTGCTCATGGTTACTCTTATGGTAAACCTTTTTTGCATAACCTGGTAGACTTATCTTATGCATATCTTTTTTTCTGGGATTGGTGGCACTGCCATCGGGCCTTTGGCACTGATTGCCAAGCAAGCCGGCTTCGAAATATCAGGTTCAGATAAACAAAATTCACAGTATATTGAATATTTGCGTAAAAAAGGTATTACTAATATACATATTGACCAAACGCGTGAAGCAATTGCGACTGTACACGACGCTAATCCCATTGATTGGTACGTGTATTCATCGGCGGTAGAAAAAGAAAACCCGCACGCTCCAGAACTGCAGTTTGTTGCCGAACAAAACATTAAAAGTAGCAAGCGCAGCGAACTTATAAATCTAATCTTACGTGAAAAAAAGCTCAAGATGGTTGCGATAGCCGGCACCCACGGCAAGACTACCACCACTGCCATGACGGTTTGGGCATTTAAAGAGCTTGGGTTGCCCGTTAGTTATTCGGTTGGCGCTAAAATAAGTTTTGGTGACATGGGGCAGTATCAGACAGGTTCTGAATATTTTATTTATGAAGCCGATGAGTTTGATCATAATTTTCTGGCGTTTGAGCCGCATCTCAGTCTTATCACTGGCGTTACGTGGGATCATCATGAAATTTTCCCCGCCAGAGAAGATTACCAAGCCGCATTCAAAGAGTTTATTGGTCAGTCTGAACATACTTTTTTATGGGAAGATGACGCAGTTTATCTTAATCTGCAACCTTCGTCCACACTAACCGTAATGGAGCCGGCTACACATAAACTTAACAAGTTAACTATTAACATGTTAAGTATTAAAGGCTATTTTAACCGTCTTGATGCCTGGCTCGTCATTAACGCCGTGCATAAGCTAACCGGTGCTGACCCAAGTAAATTGATTGAAATCATGAACCGCTTCCCCGGTTTGCAGCGGCGAATGGAACAAATCACCCCCGGACTTTACAGTGATTACGCTCACACCCCAGAAAAAATTCGTGGCGCGATGAGTGTTGCGCTAGAAATGGCAGAAGAAAACAAGCAAAACGTCGTTGTAGTATACGAGCCACTAACAAACCGACGCCAACATTATATGTTTGATGATTATAAAGATTGTTTTGCTGGTGCGGCCAAAGTTTATTGGATCCCGAGCTACTTGGCGCGCGAAGACCCTGCGCAACGCATTATTTCCCCCTCTGAACTTATTACGCACTTAAGTGATCCGTCTATAGCAGAACCAATGGAACGAGATGCCAAGCTTAAAAAAACCATTCAAACACACCTAGACGACGGTGACATGGTTGTATGTATGGCCGGTGGCGGTGGCGACAGTCTAGACGAATGGCTCCGCCAGGAATTTGCATCATGAAGATAATACAAGTCAATGC
>CAYRRR010000042.1:0-4204 GCA_964426755.1 uncultured Candidatus Saccharibacteria bacterium
ACTATTACTTAATAGAGGTGCAAAAGATAAAAATATGTAGTCTAATTTACTACTTACTTGTATTTTCTATTCTAAATCCGTTTCGCTCGCCTGTTTCACAAGCTATGAGCGACCTTCTTTTGCTGCCAAGTCAAAAGAAGGCAAAACCCCTCGTGGCAATGGTTTCCTCTTTTGCAAGGTGCTTGTCAATAAATACAATGCTTCGGACGATTCCCTCTGGTCACCCGGCAACAGCCGGGAAGTCCTCAGCATACATTGTATTTTTGACGCACCTTGTGTCAGGAGTAAACCAAGCCACATCTGAAGTTGAGAGCCTGGCTCTGAGAGTTCCTGATGAGTGAATGTCAAAAGCACAATTAGTGCGAGTAACTCAGGCTTTAGCCCGACTAGAAGGAGTTGTTATGAGCATTGTGTCTTTTGACAATGAAGCCATCAAGAAGTATTAGCTGCCAGTCACCTTCTTTGCCTCAATCTACACCCCTAGAATCTACGATTCTTGGGGGTCCCGTTTTCTTGGTAACACAAGAAAGAGGGCGCTTTAGTCTCACGAAGTCAGCGGCGCAATTATAAAATGTGTTGGGAGGTTTGGTTCTTTTCAAAAAGAACGTTATTTAGTAGCTTTTCTTGGGAAGCGGCGACGTTTCGCTGGCGCTGCAGCAAGTAGTTTCTTGGCATCTTCTTCTGATAGTTTCTCTGGCTTAATATCATCAGGGATTTTAGCATTCTTTTTACCATCAGTTATATATGGACCGTACGGACCATTCAACACCTTTATTGATCCAAAATCAGCAATGTTACGCTCTTTATCTTTGGCAAGCTTTTCTTTGTACAGCTTCCGGGCTACTTCTTCTTTAATCGTAAATGGATCATGCGGTTCTTTTAATGACACAAAGGTTTTGTCTATCTTAATGTAGGGCCCAAAGCGCCCAATATCAGCAGTGATTTCTTGCCCGTCAGCCGTGGTGCCGACTTTGCGCGGCAGTTTGAACATTTTTAAGGCTTCTTCTAGGGTGACTTCTTTAATATCTTTGCCTGCGGGCATGGGGGCAAACTGCGGTTTTTCTTCATCTTCTACTTCGCCAATTTGTAGCATTGGGCCGTATTTTCCGTACCGGGCGATCACTGGTTTGCCGGTTTTAGGGTCTTTACCAAGTTTACGACTTTGCGAGGCTACGTCACGCGGCACATCTTCTGCTTTTTTAATAAGTGGATGAAAATCTTTATAAAATCTTTCAAGCATGGTTTGCCACTTGATTTTGCCCTCAGCAATGTCATCAAACTCTGCTTCAACTTCAGCCGTAAAACCATAGTCAAGAATGTCTTCGAAATTTTTAACTAAAAAATCCGTCACTTGCTCGGCAAGAAAGGTGGGAATTAACTTATTGCGGTCAGCACCATGTGTTACCTTCTCTTGCTGCTCGGTTACCTTATTTTTGGCAAGCGTTAACACGGTAACTTCTCGCTCTTCGCCTTCAGTGTCGCGTTTTTCTACGTAGCCGCGATCTTGTATGGTACTAATCGTGGGCGCATAGGTGCTGGGGCGACCAATGCCAAGCTCTTCAAGTTTTTTAACCAAACTAGCCTCTGAGTAGCGCGCAGGCGCTTTTTTAAACTGTTCGGTTGCGGTTACTTGTGTCGCGTCAATCTGCTGGCCTTCGGTGAGTTCTGGCAATAAACTATCTTTTTGGCCGACGCTGTACACTTTTATAAAACCATCAAACTGCAGTACTTCCCCTTTAGCTAAAAAGGTTTCTTTGCGTGTGCTAGGGGTGATGATTGCCTCGGTACGTTCAACCTTAGCTGCTGCCATTTGGCTGGCAACGGCTCGTTGCCAGATAAGCCGGTATAGTTTTTTGCTCTGTTCGGATTTGCCGGCACTTGTGGCGGTGATGTTAGTTGGCCGGATGGCTTCATGGGCCTCTTGAGCACCTTTTGATTTGGTGGCGAATTTACGGTTCTCTAGATAATTATCGCCAAATGTCTTTTTGACATAATCGCTAATGGCACTAATGGCCGTTTGAGATAAATTAGTGCTGTCGGTACGCATGTATGTAATGTGACCGCTTTCATATAGTTCTTGAGCCAGGCGCATGGTTTGGCGCACGCTGTAGCCCAAGCGCTGTGAGGCTATTTGCTGCAAGGTACTGGTAGTAAACGGCGCTGAAGGATTACGACTGGCAGGCTTGTTGACGACACCGCTAACAGTAAAATCAGCATCTATGATGTCTTCGAGAAACTTTTTAGTTGTTTTGCTGTCATCAAAACGAACACTTAATTCGGCATCAAATGTGCCTTTTGCTGCCTTAAAGGTGCCTACCGTCTTAAAGAAGGTTTCTTTTGCAAAGTTTTCAATCTCGCGTTCTCGTTCGACGATTAGCCTTACGGCAACTGACTGCACTCGCCCAGCGCTCAAACCGGTTTTAACTTTCTTCCAGAGGACGGGGCTTAATTCGTAGCCAACTAAGCGGTCAAGAATTCGGCGAGCCTGTTGGGCATCAACAAGTTTAGTATCAACTGTTCGCGGCTGCTGAATGGCCGCCTCAATCGCTGGTTTGGTAATTTCGTGAAACGCGATACGCTTGGTGTTTTTTGCGTCTAAGTTAAGCGCCGAGCATAAATGCCAAGCAATAGCTTCACCTTCGCGGTCTTCATCGCTGGCAAGCCAAACGGTCTTGCCTTTCGCGGCTTTCTTAAGCTCGTTGACTACCTTCTTTTTATCTTCTGATATCTCATAGGTAGGCTCAAAATTATTTTCAATATCAACAGAAATCCCTTTACTCGGGAGGTCTCTAATGTGCCCAAAACTGCTTTTAACCGTAAAGTCTTTGCCTAAATAATTGGCGATGGTCTTTGCTTTGGCCGGGCTTTCTACAATAACTAGGTTTTTGCTCATATTGCTTTAGTTTATCAAAATAATTATGATACCAAAGCGTGATAATAAGCTAATCTCAGTTAATATGCAACATTTACGTGAGGCGCCAGTGGTTATTGCCAAGGGGCCGCACGGTACCGTTAATTTCAAGTAGTGTTAATGTCTGGTTAAAGGTTGAGGCCTCAAGCTTGCTTTGTGCTAATAGCTCGGAGCCATCCGTTAACCCCTGTTGTAATAAGGTAATAAGTGTTAACTCTTCTGGGCTGTGTGCTTGTGGCTGGAGTTTGTGAGGTGTATCGATTCCTAAAATTTGAAAAAGATCTTCAGTTTCAGTCAATGGTATGGCACCGGCTTTAATTAGGTTATTGGTGCCTTTGCTGAGCGGGCTTGTGATTGGTCCCGGAACTGCCATAACCGTTTTGCCTTGATTGAGAGCAAAAGTAGCGGTATGTATAGTGCCGCTATTCTCTGCCGCTTCAGTTATGATTACGACATCACCTAAGCCCGACACCAGTCGATTACGGGCGATGAAGTTTTGTCGCAAAGGTGGAGTACCTTCATCAAACTCGGTTACAAGTGATCCCCCGCTATCGATTATGTGCTTGGCCAGCCCGCGATGGGTGGCCGGATATATCATTTCGGGACCGCATGGCAACACAGCAATAGTTTGGCCACCTGTCTCTAGACACGCGTTATGAGCGATGCTATCAATCCCAAGGGCTAATCCGCTTACAATAACGATGCCTGCTCTTGAAATCTCAGATGCGAGTTTTTCGGTTACCCCTCTTCCATAAGGAGTTGGCTTACGACTGCCAACTATGCTTACCGTTGGTTGCGTGATAAGTTGATTTGGGTTTTTACCTCTATAAAAAAGCTGTTTGGGCGGCACGTCAATAATTCGCAAACGTTCGGGAATGCTGCTACCGACAAGCTTATGCTTAGTATAATTATTTTGCATACTTCACAAATACGTTAAATAGTATTGACATAATGTAACATATTTGCTAAAATAGCAACCCGTAAGTCCTTGTTAGGATTTTACGTACCTTATACCCCCATTCTAACATCCGTTCTAGAACGGATTTTCGTTAGATTGTTTTAGAGCGCGCTTAATTAAGTTGTTACCCTCCACTTGTTGAGCATTAACCGGCCTAGCTGGTAACGCTCTAAAACAGACTAACCCCTTTAACTACACCACACGTCGATTTATCGTCGTGCGGGGGACCCTGATTATCAAGGTACCCAATCAATGGTGAATATCCAGTATGGCTTTTCTTGAGCCGGCGCAAGTCTTTATGGAGTTTTGGACATTGACGCTTCACCGGGGTGGGT
>CAYRRR010000043.1:0-4142 GCA_964426755.1 uncultured Candidatus Saccharibacteria bacterium
ATGGTTGGGGTGGGCGGGTTTTTGGGCGGGGAATAAGACTGACCCCCGACCGGCAAACGGGGTGGCTTATGGTCGGGGGGCGGTGTTGTGGGGGGGTGGAGTCCTACTGCGACATAGCGCCGCCCCCGCACAAGGTGGGAAGGTTAGCGGGTGATGAGCTCGAGGGTGGCTGCTCCTTCGGGGCAGGTCTGGTGGATGGGGCAGTACCGGCACCAGGGTCCGCCGCGGGGTGGGGGTGTTGGGCCGGTGAGGTCGGCGATGAGTTGGGCGAGGTCGTCGGCGAGTTTGGCGGCGAGGGTGGGCGTGTAGGTGACGGTGAGCACTTCGCCGGTGGGGATGGCGATCGCCGCGGCGGACGGGGTGATGCCGGGTTCGGTGCGGCCGGCGAGCGTCCACGCCAACAGGTAGAAGGCGAGTTGGGGTTCGGCGTTGCTGAGGCTCCCGGTTTTCCAGTCGATGATTTGGCCGGTGCGGGTGACGGCGTCGACGCGGCCGACGAGCTCGGCGCCGGGGTTGAGGGGGACGGTGAACGATTCTTCGACGCCGGTGTAGCCGTAGCGGTGGAGGGGGAGGGTCTGCCACACGTCGTATAGGTGTTGTGACCTGTCGATCTCGAGCCGGACGTGGCTGGGTTTGAGGCCGAGGTCGCGGATGATGTAGTTGAGTTGGGATCCGCCGATTTCGGAGCGTGCTACCTGGATGTAGTTGTCGGGGGGGATGGGCCCGTGGTTGAGGTGGTGGGCGAAGATGCGGTGGGCGAGGAGCCCGCGGAAGGTGTGGATGGTGGGGGGTTGGTAGTGGCCGTCGAGTCGTGCTTGTGCGGAGGTTGGGCAGTTGAGCCATGTGGTGTAGAGGGTGGCCGAGATTCGGAGGGTGTCGGGTCGGTCAGCCATTCACTCCTCCCTGTTCAGGTTGTCCAGCAGGAGCCGCTGGGCGTGGGTGGCGAGCCCGAGAGCCGACACCGTGGTTCCATCGAACAGGACGGTCACAACGGTGTCTGGATCGTCGGCGAGGTGGGTCTCGAACGCCACCAGGACCGGGCCGATGATGAACGGCTGGTCGGGGTCGGCGTCGGTGTCCTTGAATGGGTTGTCTCCGAACACTTCGAGGTAGGCGGCCCGCACCTTGTCACCGAATCTCTCTGCCCGTTCCCGGTTCACTTCTCCTCCCCTTCTGGTAGGGGGATCACCAGATACCGGCCACAGTTCCCGTGCCATTGAGTGTCCAGGGGGTCTTTGCGGTCAATGTCCTCGGGGCGACGGCAACGATCTTCGTAACCGCCATCAAGGAAACAGACCCACTCCTCCGATGCCCCTTCTAGTGAGCGGGCCAACTCCACCACGTCAGCCTCAGTCATCGGCTGGGATGCGGCGTTGCTCGTCGCCGGATCGTGCGAGGTTCTCACGATCCGGACGAAACAGTCCTCAAGCCTCACGCTCATCGTTCACGCTCCTTTCCGGTTCCCGATCACCGACGCCGACACCGCCGCACTCGGCGCATTGGCGGTACATGGAGTAGAGCTCGTTGCCCGTACCGTCACACCGGTCGCAGAGCATCAGGTCGCTACCTGCCGCAACCCTGGCTTCGTTTTCCTTGCGGCGTTGCTCGTCGCCGTAGATGCCGATGCTCATCACTCCTCCTCCGACAGTGGGCGGGTGCCGAGTTCGATCCGCTGACCCACAGCATGCGCGATCTCAGCGAGCGTCCGGAGGGTCATATTGCGTTCGCCATTCAGCAGCTGGGAAACATGTCCCTTGGACTTTCCGATGCGTTCGGCCAGATCCAACCTGGTCAGCCCTTCATGCTCCATGAGCTCGAGAATCAACTCGGTCGCATTGAGGATCAAGCGTTCGGCCTCGAAATCGACACCGAGAGCAGCCGTGGTCTCGTCGAGGTAGGCGTGCCACTTGTCCCGCCAGCGAACAGCGGCCTCCTGCCAGCCTTCCGACTTGTCTGCCCCGTCCCACCCGGCGTTGGCGATCACGGCCCACGCCTCATACAGCAGATCGTCAGCCGAGATACCCATCATCGTTTCAGCCATTACTCGCTCCTTTCCGTGGTTCAAGAACCACTCCGCCAACTCTCGATACGCCGCCTGCATCTCCTCGGACAACTCGCCGATCGACGGCATCCCGGGGTGATCCCAACAAGCGAGCGCGTCGGCGATTTCCCCGATGAAGTCGCGGGTCGGAGGTCCGACGTTGATTCGGATCGTGTCGCTCACCCTGTCACCGCCCACCCTCACGAGCGATGAGAACACCAAGCTGCATCGTGTCGAACACCTCTTGCGCTCTCCGAGGGTTCTGACCGGCGAGAGCGAGCATGATTGCTTCCACGGCTCCCAGGTCTCCGGCCTTGAGTGCGTTGGCAACGCCGCTGACCAACTGGTCGTCGGTATATCGGTCGAACACTTCGCTCACCCTGTCACCGCCCATCCCAACCGGGAAACGACACACCAACGACAACGGAACCGTCTCACCCGGACTCCGCGATCCGTCGCATGATCCACTCCGCAACCGGGACCGCGACCGCGTTCCCCAACTGCCGGTACCGTTGCGTATCCGAGTTGCCCGGAATGTCGGTCCACCCGTCGGGGAAACCTTGTAGGCGTTCGCATTCGAGGGGAGTGAGACGACGAACCGAGGGTCCGCCCTGTGCGATGTAGGTCTCTTCGATCTGGTTGCCCCCGGCCCGAGCGATCAGACTGTTTGCCACTTCGTAGCCAACCTGCTCCTTCTCGGCTCGCGCCGTGTCTTGGATCACATAGGTCTGTTGTTTCATCCCCGGCTCGGCGACGAGAGCGCCGGCGAGGTCGTCGAGGTCGCGGACCTCGCCCCGCTGGTTCTGAGCGAAGACCACAAGGTTGTAGTCATCCTCTTGTCTGCGACCTGCCGAGGGTGCGCCTTGCGTGAGGGTGGCGGCGATCGCCACCGCAGGTGTTTGGCCGGCGTGGAGAGCATCCGTATGGGTCGACCGGACTGAGAGTTGATCCTGGCCCGACTGCCAGTTGAACACCACCACGCCTGTTGACTGCTTCGTGCCCGACCGGATCGAGTGATGGAGTTCGGGGTTCAGTTCCCCGTTCAGCTCGTCAAACCCGTGAGCGACAACTGCCCCGTCTATGGCTTCATCTGTCCCTGGGAAGCCACCGCCTCTAGTGCGGCTCGCAAGGGTGGGGGCAGTTCTTTCCCCCGCTTCTCGGCTCGGCGCAGGATGCCCAAACACGCCTTGGCCGAGAGCGAGTATTTCGGGTCGGGGGATTCCTCCAGAATGTCCGACAATGAACACACGACGGCGCCGTTGCGCCACTCCGAAGTATTGAGCGTCAAGAACTGCCCAGACCACGCCATACCCGAGTTCGGTAAGCGACCGGATGATCGTTTCAAAGTCTGCGCCGCCTCGACTAGAGAGGAGCCCAGGGACATTTTCCCCGACAACCCAGGTGGGGCCGAGTTCAGCAATGAGCCGGTGATACTCCCACCAGAGCGCGCCACGGTCATCAGCCAAACCTCCGCGGTTTCCTGCAACGCTGTAAGACTGGCAGGGGAATCCTCCGCAAAGAACGTCAACTGCTGGGGGGTCTGTGATTCCATGAATGTCTCCTAGGTTCTTGACGTGGGGCCAATGGTGGTCGAGGACACGGGACGCGTACTTGTCGATTTCCGACTGGAACACGACCTCCATGCCCGCCCGCTCCGCGGCCAGGTCGAATCCGCCGATGGCGAACAGCGAGCCCACCCTCACCCTGTCACCACCGCCCACAACAACGGGCCCACCCGGTCCCGGGCCAACAGCTCGTTCCGTTCGTCCAAGTCGATGCCGATAGCGGTCGCGTCGGGGTTGTGGCCGAGAGCGACAGCGAGAGTGGTGCCGGACCCGGCGAACGGGTCGAGGATGACGGGGGGCCGCCAATGGTCGTCGTAGCAGATTCCGTGAGGCTCAGGGAAGTCGTAGACCACACAGTTCGGGCCGCAACCACAGCACGTCCAGATAGCGTCGGCCTTGTCGAGGTCGGTCCAGGTGCGTCGCTGTGGCTCCCCGCACGTCCGGCACACCTTCGGCGGCAGCATCGCCTGCACCAACGGCACCACCAGGTCGTCGCTCATCACGGCGTAGTGGGAGCCCTTGTAGCCACCGGGGGG
>CAYRRR010000044.1:0-3004 GCA_964426755.1 uncultured Candidatus Saccharibacteria bacterium
TCTGTAATTACCAAATGGTACAGCATCATGTTAGAGGTTAGAACTTCGATTGCGAGCACTTAAATTAACAGTTCTGTTATTTTTATCTCGTTTTCTTCTAAACTAACATACTCTACTTTATTATTCTTACACCACTCTCGAAGAACAGCATCTAAGCCACCCTTATGGTAATGATCATTATTTACATGAGCAGCTATCAAAATATTTAGTTCAGGAATAAAGCCATCAATAATTTTAAACCTTGATCCGTCCGCTTCATAATCAATTAGAGTATGCTTACCCAGTACATATGCACCTGCACTGTCGCCAGCAATTAACTTACATCTCTTTAACCTAGCAATATTAAACTTACTCTCAGTCAGCCAAGCATGTAACTCTCTTGTTTCTCCTCCAAGAATAAGAATTGCATCAAACTGCTCCCATTTAGGCTTATCATCTCTTCCAATGAATATAAATTCTTGTAGATTAAAACCCATGTCTATGAATCGTTGATCATAGTGATTTTTGTTGGATTTAGCAGCAACACAGACAGCGATAGTCTTGTGTTCTCGTATTAAGTCTTCGAGCTCATTTCTAATTTGAAGCATAAAATAATTACCAAAGCCGTAAATACTGTATTGGGGATTATCATTTAAAATACTTCCGTTAACACCGCCTGAATGAATAATTTTCATGTGTTTATCATACCAAACAAAAACTCCTCTGCTAAAAGGAGTTTAGGCATAGGCGGTATGGTACACCCGACAGGATTCGAACCTGTGACCTCCGGCTCCGCAAGCCGACGTTCTATCCAGCTGAACTACGGGTGCGCGTCAGAATCGACGGTTACCTTACAGAAAACTTTGCTAAATTTTCTTTCACGCTCTAGTCGCTTCTTCCTTTACCCCAAAAACCATTCCCGGTTTTTGGGGACCCCTTATTCGCACTAATCTAAGGGGGCTGCTCTTTTTCCTCCAATGCTTTACGCTTGAGAGAATTTAACTACCTTAGGCTAAGAATACTCTTAACACAAAATTTTGTAGCTGCTTTAAAAAGAACTAGACTATAGTACCATATTTACAGAGGTAATACCAGTAGTTAGGCCTGGAAAACAAAATTGTAAACCAAGGAGCGGCTTTGCCGATTCTATTGTTTATAATTTTGAGAGAAGAAAGCACGGTTTGACCGAATGCTTTATGATAAGTAAAGCGAAGGTCAATGGAGTGGCCTCCGACGAGGAGAGGTGCAGGAGTGGTTGAACTGGACTGTCTCGAAAACAGTTGTGCCGGGCAACCGGCACCGTGGGTTCGAATCCCACCCTCTCCGCCAGGAGAGTGACGGTCACACTTCGGTGTGGCCGTTTCTCTTCTTGACGAGAATGGAGTCGAACCTAAGGGTTCGCTCGACAAAGCCACGCGCAGAAGCTTGCTTTGAGCACGGCTGTAGACGCTGTTATCCTTCTCTCCGCCAGAAGAAAGCTAGAAGCGGATTTTATGCATGAAACGGTCAACCATGTCTTGGCTTTTATCTTCTTTGGGTAGATACTTGCCCAGCACCTCAACTATAGTGCTCTCGTCTTTGGGCTCAAAGTACATACTAATAGACGGCATAAATCGCTTAAGCGGTAACAGTGAAATAGATCGTAAGCTGCCCTCATCAATCACCGCAAATGAACGAAGAACAGAAAAGGGGTAGAGCTTCTCACCAATGCGAACTCCTGATTTGTCAATTTGATACGCTAAAACGCGCGGTTTTCGGGACGCATAAATCATAAACAGGATGCCAATTAGCAAAACCGAACCAGCCGATATAAAGTCTTTGCTCGTAATAAAGAAGACGATAGCAACAAGTGCAATCAAGCCAAAAAACACCATGACATACCATCCTCCACCTTTATGATAAGCCACAAATTCTGATGCCGACCAGCTAAACTGACTTTTACTTTCAGCAGAAGAGGATGATGCTGAAGCGGCTTGGGCTGGTGTATCATCTTGTATAAATTGCCATTGACCTGTCTGCTGATCGTTGTCTGGCTGCATAAGCGTATTGTACCATGTACCGCGCAACTAAAATGAGTGATATATGTAGTTTTTTAGCCTGAAGAAGAACTTCCAGAACAAGACAAAAACATGAATCGTCACCATGGTTCCGACTAACGATAAAATGATTTTAATCACACTGGTGAATTCGCTCAGATTTTGTAGACCAATTTGAAATAGCTGCGACCACAACGGCAGCAAACCATTAATAGCAATAATCAAAAAGAACAAAAAGAGTATCACCCCAGAGCCAACAAAAATGGTATGGGCCAGTGCAGTACCCCACCAACCTTCTTCATCAGTTTCTGCTTGCATCTCTTCTTTGGCAGCTTGTCGAGCTCGTGGATCGGTAATTTTTGCAAGTGTTAGGTCATCGTACACCTCAACCGCCATGTTTTGAAATAGCCACACCAACACATATACAATGCTGCCGATTGCCAGCCAAAACAGAAATAACACAATACGCCCCAAAATAGGGATGGCCAAAAGTTGCTCAAAACTATCCGTCCGCTGTGATAATACCTCTGAGAAACCCGCCTCCGGTACAGGGCTACTGCCAGACAGAATCTGTAATATGGTTTGGTTGGCGACAGCCAATAGAATAAGTAAGCTTACAAATAAATAAACCATCAGCTCGATAGGCTGGGGTAACAAAAATTGCATGATAAATAATTTTAGCTGTGTGCGTTTTCTGATTTGTGCGTCCATTGGCTATATTTTAACTGTTTACAGTAGTTAAACCAAAGCAGAGAAGAGGGAATTGTCCTAGTAAACGAAGAATGATATAATTTACCTCTGTTATAGCGGATGTCTGGCCTGATTGGAGAGGTGCCCGAGTGGTTGAAGGGACTTGTCTTGAAAACAAGCGTGCCGGCAACGGTACCGTGGGTTCGAATCCCACCCTCTCCGCCAGCGCTGCTATAATCATCATTACGGAGAGGTACCCAAGTGGCTGAAGGGGACGGTTTGCTAAATCGTTAGGGGGG
>CAYRRR010000045.1:0-2663 GCA_964426755.1 uncultured Candidatus Saccharibacteria bacterium
GCGGGTACCCGTTCATCTAAAAATATAATTGCTAATAATGGAGTAATTACATAGGTGAGAGCCAAGATGGGCTGCACAAAACTTATAGCTAGCTTGGTTAAAAGATAAGACCATATAACAGCTGATAGGAAGTATAAGAATATGCCAGCAAGCGACGATATATTCGTAAAAAGCTTAAATAAATATGTAAAAAGGTGTGTGAGAGAAGTTATCTCAACGTGCCCAATTTGAGCAGCGCCAATCTTCATTAGAATTCCGCCTGATGCGCCCAAAGTTATGCCTAGTAAAAAAATCAACGGTATCATTTATTGTCCTATATTTGTTAGCTCTTCAAAGTATATTATAAGCTGGTTTCTCATTTCTTTATACCACGCAACGCGGTTTGGTGTCATATAGATAACAAAATAAACTACAAAGCAAATTACCACCATTCCTGTAAACACTAACTCAATTAAATTATTTTTAATAAACCTGGAAAATCTCATAAAGGCTGTCCTTATAAATTATATCTAGTTCTGGTTTTGCCCAGTCATTCTCCTTGCTATTCTTGTTGGTCAAAATATACCGAACGTTATTGTCTTTAAGGCCATGGAACCACTCAGCCTCGTCATTTGCCGAAATATATATTACTTTGTTTGAAAAATCGGACCGCCAGAGAGGGTAAATGAAAAATGGCTTAGAGTCATATGCAATGACCTCATCCTTTTGTACCCTTTTTTCTAAGAAAACATAAGCTGGCCCAATAGTTGTGTTATAAACCTCTCCTCGACCCCCATCTTCGGATACGTTCTGGAGTTGCGACTTAATTGCCTGCGGAGGATAATTACAAAATACAAAATTTGTACCAATCACATACAGAACCAACAAGAGAGATAAGAATTTTACGACAACGGTGAAATTTTTTCTTGTATGAGTGAGTACGTAGCTTAAGCTAATGGTTCCGATACCGACAATGAACATGGTGTAGCGACTGTAGTAGTTAGCGGGATAAATCAAGAAAAGCCCAGCAAAAATTGCGCTAATGCCTAAGAAAAGATAGTTCCGTTTTTTAACAGCCAAGTAGATTGCTAAGAAAGTAGCTGGTAGCAAGAGCACAAACCATACGGGCCCGAGACCTGCATAATTTGTATCATAATTATAGAAGCATCCATACCAATCTTTTTGTTCGGTCCATACGAACCAAATTCTCTGTAAGTCACCAGTCGGTAGTATTGTCTCTTGACTTACGGCATCAGCGGCAAATTCTTGAAAAGTTTTACCGGGAAATATACTTTTACCGAGTAGCTTAAAGCCGAATGGATAAATAGGTGTATCGTATTTAATAAAGTTTTTAATGTACCAGTATAAGCCAAAAAATGTCGGGGCTGCCACTATAGATAGAGGCCACACATATCTTTTTACTAAATCACCCTGTTTGCTTGTGCGCTGATTATATAGCTTCCATAAAAGCATAGGAGACAATACGGCAACAAATAGAAATCCCGTAGATTTTATTGAAATCAGCAAAGAAAAGACAATACCGATGAGTATAAAGTCAACTCGAGCTAAACGCTTCTTTAACATTAAAGCAATGCCAGTGAAAAAGAGTGCGCTAAGCATTACATCAACATAGGTTGTTTTGAGTTGGTTTAAGACAACTGGTACAAAGAGAAAAAGTAATGCAGCAAATCGAGCGTGCTTTTCTGCGGCACCTATATTTTTCGCAATATGGTATAAAGCATATGCACCTAATAAAACAAAAGGAATCTGGGCTAAGTCGCTCAATGAGTCATTGTTGGTAATGATAACGCTCCACATTTGAATGAACTCCCCGCCTTTCGGGTAGCCATTTAACCAAAGAAGGCTAGTTGGTGTATCGAAAAAGTTTTTATTCTGTATAACGTTACCAATAAAAGTTAGATGATACGAATTGCCATCAAAATCTATGGCAGGAAATATTAATCCCAGAAATATTATCCAACCTAATAATAGAAAGGCGAAGACAAGCGCTATTAAAAATAAGGGATCATCTATAAGAATGCGCTGTATATTTTTTAAAGACAGTTTTGTACTTTTGTAGTAATCACTAAAAATTTTTCCTTCACTTCGTTTATATAGCGCCGCCAATATTAAAAGAGCCAAGATTAAATTTGAGAGCACTACAACAAAACCTGTTAAGAGAGATAAAAAACCAAGAGTGAACTGCACAACAATAATTTGAGAATAAAAGAGCAAAAACGTACTGACAAAGCGCATCCATCCGGACTTACCCAGACGATATGATATAAAATCTGCCGCAGCTAAAACGACTATTGATAAAAATGCTAGTAGCAACAGTAAAGTAATACACCCTCCTTTTTAAATTATAACGTATCAAAGAAGCTTTTATCAGTACTCTATTATGATGTAATGCGTACATTTGAGCTATACTGATAAATATATAATCATTAATTCGAGGACTATTTTACAGAACTTATGAAGAATGGCGCACGTCCACGGACAAAGATTTTAATGCCTCTATATTACTACTCTCCCTATACAAGTGGCGTTTCGGTTTGTGCTAAGCGTGTTGCAGAAGGGCTTGTTCAGGCAGGCTACCAAGTTACCATTTTAACTTCTCGGTATGATAAAAATCTACCAAAGCACGAGGTCATTAATGGCGTTGAAGTTTTACTCCGGCCCGT
>CAYRRR010000046.1:0-2475 GCA_964426755.1 uncultured Candidatus Saccharibacteria bacterium
TTAAATTCCATACTTGGCTAATAGTGATTTTTGTCTTACGATTGTCGTATGAAACCAAACGTAAATACATGCCCAGATAAGAACGTAGCTATGATGGTGCCTGATGTATCGCCTGATGGCATGCGTATAGATCTTATTCATCCAGGCTATATAGATCCCATGCTCACAGTTTGTGATGCAGAATGCCCTGGCCCAACAGAAACACCGCGCTCAATTTTGGGCCGAACGAGTTTATTCGGTATTAGTCTCGGTGTGCGAGAAACATGCCCATTGAATGAGATAGAACCGCAAGAAACACCTGTAAGCTTATAGCTTTACAAAGGTGACGTTATCAGATAGAATACACTGGTAACTCGTGTGAGTAGCTATTTACTCATGCTAAAGATTAAGTTTAATAAAAGGAGCTAACACTAATGGCAGACTTCGACAGAAGCAAACCGCACGTAAACGTTGGTACTATGGGCCACGTTGACCACGGTAAAACAACACTAACCGCGGCTATTACTCACACCTTGGCTAAGAAATTGCCCAGTGACATTAATAAGCCGATTAACTATGATCAAATCGACAATGCGCCAGAAGAAAAGCAGCGCGGTATTACCATTGCTGTTTCTCACCAAGAGTACGAAAGTGAAAAGCGTCACTACGCACACGTTGACATGCCTGGTCACGCCGACTACATCAAGAACATGATTACCGGTGCAGCTCAGGTTGATGGTGCTATTTTGGTAGTATCAGCTGCTGACGGCCCTATGCCTCAAACTCGTGAACACGTTTTGCTTGCACGTCAGGTGAACGTACCTAAGATTGTTGTATTTCTTAACAAGATGGATCTTGCTGATCCTGAACTTGTTGAGCTTGTTGAGATGGATGTGCGAGAACTACTTGCCAAGAACGGATTTGATGAAGACGCACCTATAATTAAAGGCTCTGCAACAAAGGCACTTGAAGGTTCTGAAGAAGACGAGAACGCCATCATGGAACTCGTAAAAGCTATGGATGAGTTCATTCCAGAACCGAAGCGTGATCTAGATAAGCCATTCATGATGGCAATTGAAGATGTCTTTTCTATCAAGGGCCGAGGTACCGTTGCAACCGGACGTATTGAACAAGGTATTGTAAAGGTCAACGAAGAAGTAGAAATTGTTGGCATAAAAGACACTCGAAAAAGCGTCGTAACTGGTGTCGAGATGTTTAAGAAGAACCTTGACCAAGGTCAAGCTGGCGATAACGTAGGTATCTTACTTCGTGGCGTTGAGCGTGATGATATTGAACGCGGTCAAGTCTTGGCAAAACCAGGTACTATTACACCTCATACTGAATTTGACGCAGAAGTATATGTTTTAACCAAAGAAGAGGGTGGACGTCACACACCATTCTTCAAGGGCTACAAACCACAGTTTTACTTCCGTACTACGGACGTAACTGGTGAGGTTGAATTGCCTGCTGACAAAGAAATGGTTATGCCTGGTGATACGGTGACATTTAAGGTTAAGTTAATCCAAGCAATTGCTATGGATAACGGTCAACGTTTTGCTATCCGTGAAGGTGGCCGAACCGTTGGTGCCGGCGTGGTAACCAAGATTACAAAATAGTAGTCTATAGAAACAACGAAAAGGGCCAGTGAAATCTGGCTCTTTTTAATTTCGGAACTCTAAAGTCTCGAAGTTTTATGCTGTAAATTTAACCTCTTTTAACATGAGTGATTTGAGCGTAAGCTAATATAAATTAGTAAGGGGTAAATAATGATTCATTCAGCTGAACTTTCGGCACTATCACCAGAGTTAGCTGAACATGCTCGTTATCTGAAAGACTCTCTGCTTCCAATTGAAACACCGCAGGTACGATGGTCGCTGTTTGCTTTAAATGGTATGTTTCTGGCATTTCTGCAGCTACATAAGCGAGCGTTAAACGACAGAATACTATATATAGATGAATATGAAAATATAGGAATAATTCCGTGCGCTGACGTGCTTCCAGTCGAGCTAGAAAAGCAAGAGGGTAGACAGATACTTGGATGCTCGCTTGAACCATATGCAATACCTCACTATAACTTCGGTAATCTACTCACCGTTATGAAGCAGGATGAGACTATAAAAAATCCTCGTTATGAAAGAGATCTTCCGTTAGTATAAAAAAACTTATTCGGGATGATTAGCGTGCTCTTGTTTTATGATTGATTATAGGACTTGTATTATCAGAGCTGAGAATAGAGTTGCACAAAGAATATGCATCAGTTCATTATCCTGCACCGGCTTCTTTAGAAATAAAATTTGAAAGTACAGCTAACAAACTAGATATTGTTGGTATATGCGAACCATTGTTTGTAGAAGAAGATGCTATTCAGTGCCCTAATGAGGATGTTGCTTTACTGCAAATGATGTTGTAAAATAACAATATTGTTAAATCATTCTAACGGTTGTACATGTTAGAGTACTCAAAATGAAAGGATTTTTATGAGTGCAGCATCCGCTA
>CAYRRR010000047.1:0-2473 GCA_964426755.1 uncultured Candidatus Saccharibacteria bacterium
CGTCCGGGTCCCAACCACAACGTGTACACGGCAAGTTGGGGATGTTGATCAGACACCCGCGTTTCATGCGCTCGGTGAAGTCGAAATCGCTCATCAGTCACCCGTAGAGAATTCCGACACTGGACTTGTCCGCCACCGGAGGTGCTGCCGCCAGGACGATGCTCCAGGCGGCGTTCCCGCCACCGGTGCCGGTGGTACTGGCCGTAGTGGTGTAGCTCTGCGCTGCGAGCGCGAAACCCCCGTCTCGGGTGTAGATGGCTCGGTCAATGCGGTTGCTGGTCGTCGGGTCGGAGCGTTCCACCCCCGCCGGGTTTGAGACCGCCGTAATCGAGCTGGTGAAGTCTCTGCTGGTGGAGACACTCACTGCCAGCAACCGGAAGAGCACCAAACCCGACCCGGCGACCGAAGGGGTGACTGTGGGGTGAGTCATCGCCGCCGTGATGGAGTTGTCGCTTGAGACCGCCCATTCCCCGGACTTGATGGGGGTGGAGGGGTCCACGCCCGTGAAGGCGAGCATTTCGGCTCGGGTGTCCCAGAAAGCCGCCCCGTTCAGCGAGATCCCCGACCAGGTTTGGCTGGATCCTTCGGAACCGCTCGCGATCTTGTAGTAAACGGCCGAAGCAGTGCGAATGAGGCCCGTGAGGTTTGTGCCGAGGGTGCCCCAGCCCGAGGGCAGCGAGGATGGGAACGTGGCCCCGGAACCGCCCAATCCCCCGAACGAAAGGCACATCAGCAACAGATCGCCGGCCTGGAACCCTGCGGGGGTCGGAACAGCCACCGAAGTAGTCGCCGTAGTCGTCGCTTCGACCAAAGCACCTTTCGAGCGGAACTGAACCGTCATTCCACCCTCGCCCAGAAGGTCACCGACAGATCAGCCGCGTTGGTGCCCGCTGAAACGACATTGAGTCCCAAGCGGTCCCCAGCAGCCAACGAAAGGCTCTGGGAGGTCGTGACCGTGGACGTGAGGGTCGCAGCCGAGGTCGTGCCGTCTGAGGTGCCCTTGTTCTTGCTCGGGCGGTAGGTGCAGCCCGTTCCGGTCCCCGAATCGCAGATCCCGACCATTTTCACGATCGTCATCGCCTCGGGCGCGATGAACACCGGCTTCTTGACCCCGGTGGACAGCGTGCCCGAGACGTAGATCGTGACGGGGACGTAGTAGCCCCCGTGGATGTCCACGATGAACTTGGCCATCAGCCGTGCACCACGATGCGGTAGGTATCGCCCGGGACGGCCGACGCCGAGGTGATCGTCAGGGTGTTGGAGGTCGCGGCCTTGATGTCGGCGTAGACGAAGGATCCGTCCGAGATCGTGATGAGCTGAGCCGTGATGTCGGTCGTGCCGAGGTTGTGGGTGATCGTGAGCGGCGTCCCGGCCGACAGGGCCCCTACATCCTGCGCGTGCTTGCGGACGACCGTTGAGGGGGTCGTAACGACCGTCGAGTCGATGGCGACCTTGCCACCGGAGATTTCGAGGCCGGTTCCGGGGTCTACCGCCAGGGCGGACCCGCCACCGCCCGTCAGACCGTCTCCGGCGGCCGAAGCGGCGATCCTGACCGCATCGGAGTTGATTTCGAGCCCCGTGCCGACCGCGACGTTGAACGTGCCCGCCGGGGACTCGCTGAGGCCGTTTCCGGCGGTGTAGGTGGACCCGGAGCTGATCTCGACCCATTCCAGCTCAGTCGTGCCGAGCGTGATGTCGTCGGTGGTCAGCGTGAACGTCTTGTCCTCGTTCGACGAGCCCTTCTCGACCTTGACGGTCGCCGCTCGCAGCTCTTCGGCGCTGTCGGCGTCCAGGGCACGCGTCAGAGCCGAGGATTCGGCCGTGAAGACGTAGATGCCGTTCTCTTCGGCGTCGGTCTGGTCCTTGAGCAGGATCCGGTCGCCCTCGGTGAGCGAAACCCCATCCAGGGTGCTCGGGGCACTTGACGTGTCCACGTCACCGGTCGAAGCGGCGACGACCGGGTTCTTGTGCGCCAGACCGTGGATCAGGTTGTCCACGTAGCTCTTGGTCGCCGCATCCGACGCACTGGACGGGTCGCCGACGCTTTGAATCCGTTGGCTGTTCGCGTCGATGCCGGAAAGGAACTTGGTGGCCACAAAAACCCCTCAGAGGATGAAAGCAGTGCCCGTGGTGGGCTCAGGAAAGGTGATGACGGTCCGATTCAGCGTCGGGTGCTCGATGTCGGCGAAAACGACCCGGCCGGCCTCGTCGATCAAGTCAACGGCGACTCGGCGGCCGTAGTTGTGGTCGATCGTCCAGGTGGCGACCGCCACAGACTGCTCGTGGACGAACGGATCCCCCCCAGCTGGCCCGACGGGGCCTTGTGGACCCTGAGGACCCTCAGGTCCGACGGGGCCCTGGTCTCCTCGGTCGCCTTTCGGGCCCGTCTTGCCCGTGGCGAAGATGACGCGATCGCTCATGGGACCAACGACGTCCAGAGTGTGAGGAGGACGGAGAAGAACCCGGCTGCGAC
>CAYRRR010000048.1:0-2284 GCA_964426755.1 uncultured Candidatus Saccharibacteria bacterium
TGCACTTGGTTTTTCTCACAAGCCACCTCTATGCGTTCTTCGTTAACCGCTTCAAGCTTGCCGACGGTTCCCTTATGAGGATTAGCCCCTTCATTTGGCTTGAAGCGCCCTATTCCCTTGATTGAGAAGCTTGCGAAGCTGTAATTGCCAATCTTACCTGCCCCAGCCCTACCGAGTGCATCGCGCACCTCATCGGCGTTCTCTTCCGGCACAAACACAACCAGCTTTACGAGCTCTTTCATAGCCTTTAAGCAGCCACCGCAAACTGTGACTGCACTGCCTGTGCTCCGAGCGTGCGACGCGTGATATTGTCTACAAGTCGCTCACTTTCAGAATAGTCATCAAACAAATTATAACTATTGGCTGCTGCTTCAATCTCTCGCTCCGATCGCGATAAGTGTCGATTACGGCTATTAGTGCGATTAAGGTCTGCTTCTTTATAGTCTGCATCAGCCGTGCAGTCTCTATATATTCTAGCGTCAAAATCTAGGTGTGGGTCAGCACCATAACACGGACTGCCTAACTGTTTGCCATGATGCTCTTGAATTGCCCTGGTTACCGCTATCGGAAAACCGTATGCCGCCGTAATTTCTCCTCCGGTCGGTGCATGAACCATTTTTTGCCTCATATCTTCGGGAGTCCATGCAATCCCTTGACTACTTTTTTCAAGTAAACTTTTTGGCAAAGCCAAATTTCCAATATCATGAAGTAAGGCCGTAACCAAAACAAGCCCTTTATCTATTTCTATATTATAAAATTTGGCTATTTCATCTGCGACTTCTAAGCTTAAGGGCGCCGTTCGCAAGCCGCCTAAAGCGGCGTCTTCATGATGATCTTTAAGTTTATCAAGCAACATAAAAGTTGTATTAAGCATCTCGACGTTAAGACCACTATCGCTGCCAACTTCGCGAGCCTCTTCTTGTAACTCTTCATAACTCATGTCTCGAACGCGATCAACTATCAAAAGCTCATCGGCTTGGTGCGCCTCAAAATCTGAAAATGGACGTGATGAAGAAAACATTCTGCTTGCCTTTTAGTGCGTAATTTAACTACCTACTATTATACGCTTGAATGTCAAACCCTATAGATGCAGAGCTCTTGCAATAACAATACTAAAGATCAAGAATTCTACTCCTAAATTTGAACTACCAAAAAAAGAAAGTAGGGCATTTTAAAAACCCAGCCAACTGCTGGGTTCTACAAATGGGGCGAATGATGGGATTTGAACCCACGGCCTCCTGTGCCACAAACAGGCGCTCTAACCTACTGAGCTACATCCGCCACGATAATGAGACAAAACTACGTTTTTTCTCATCGCGCCGGGCGCGGAATAAATCCGTCGCTCGGGCTGCTCTTTTTCCTTTTAAGCATAAATCTGAACAGGGTTATTATACGGTAAAATTTGTATTCTATCAATCAAGCAGAATCTCAGCGCCAATTACCAACGCACCCAAGAAGGCCACACCCTTCCAGAAGTCAGTCTTCTTTTCTTTATGTTCTGAATACTTTTCAGCCATATATACATTATATATTCATAGAGCCGTAAAGGTGTGATTTATATCACGCTGTATCTGTTAGTACGTACAAACTACGTACACTGGCCACTCTAAATATTGTCATTCAATCATATTGACTTTTTTTCATTTTTGTGCTATTATGTATGCTGATCTCAATTTATTGAGGTTGCACTTCTTTATCGCTCCTGCAGTCTGCAGTCGAAGCCCAAAGAAGCTTAACAGTCAGGTATAGGGAGGTATGATACCCGTTTTGCAGCTTAATACAATTAGGCAGTGGGGCGGGTCTCATACCCATTAGCAATATCCCATCTAGTTCCCCCAAGGAGCAAACGTGTTCAACATCATCAAGCACTGCACGCGACGTGGCGCACGAGCCATCACAGGCATCGGAGTCACCGTCGCGGCCATCGGCATCGTTCTCGCAACCAGCGTTGGCAGCGCCAGTGCCTGGGAGTACGACACTTCGGTGTACGCCGAGTGCGTCGACGGCAACGTCTTCGTGAGCGTCCAGTACACCAACCAGGAGCGTGACCGTCTCATCGATCTTCGCATCATCGTGGAGAAGCACGACGAGATGATCTACAGCATCCGCCCAGGCGAGACGGTGTTCAGGTCGTACGACTTGTTCACCAACGACACCGAGGGTGGCAAGGTCTACGTCGAACAGACGTGGTCCAACGGCCATGGCGGCATGGAGCGCAACTGGATCAAATGGGAATCGAAGACGTGTGCGTCAACGACGACGAGCACAACGGCTCCGACCACCA
>CAYRRR010000049.1:0-2189 GCA_964426755.1 uncultured Candidatus Saccharibacteria bacterium
TTATCGAGTTTATAAGCGACAACCAAGTGTTTATCACCACCACCGACGCCGATATAATTACTCATAAGTTTAGTGAAGCATCACAGCTGATCGTTATAAGCAGTACCTAGTTTATATTTAATGGTGGTTCGGTTACGTCATAGCGAATTGGGTAATTTTTCGGATCCAGTCCTTTAGATTGGATGTATTGATGAATTTTTGTTTCATAAGCATCCAGAACCGCGTTACGATCTTGCAACAGTTCGCCTCTTAGTAAAAAGATTTGTGCATCAAGAATGAATACAGGCTCGCCATCGTCTGTTTCTGAATATGACCCTTCAAGGTAGTAGCGGTCACCTTCATAAGGTAGATACTCCATTAGCGGATCGGTTTGATTGTTGCGGTCTGTTTGGCTGATTTCTAGTTCTTGCTGAGTTTTTGATAATTTGTTAAAAGGTATATATTTGGCGACAATATATATTGATATGCTTTCAATTACATCATCTTGCGTGGAGCGAATATCATTAACTGAAAAAGTATATTCTTTATCTTCATCTAATGGCGATAAATCAATGTACATAATATTTTGATCGATTCGTATTGATTGGATAATGTCTTTATTTTGTCCTGTTACTCTAGACGGATAGTTGTTTTCTTTTAGGTTACGGCTAAATTTTAGTTTATAAACACTGGTTGCCGTAGAAACCGTTCCGCTAAGATTGGGGGTGGTTGAGATTAGCCTAAATTGCGAACCTCGGTAAAAATAAAGACCTAAACCTATCAGTATAAACATGGAGACCATGATAACTAGCGAACGAATATAATTTTTTTTAGGTTGCATCAAGGAATCCTCATAAAACCTGTAATGGCAGGTGAGTTAATTTCAATCGATGATTGTTTAATCATACTACTTTCATTACCCCCAATTGTGGTTACCTTTGCACTAGAAGGATCATAACTTATCACGATATTGATATGAGAGGGGTATGGTCTTTTACCCTCTTTATATATAACCATATCTCCCGGCTGAGGAGAAAAGCCCGAGGTTCCCTTTGCAGTAAACATATTCTTGTTTTTGGCATAGGCTAAAATGCCAGCAACTGCCGGTAAGGGTCCGTTTTCAAATGGCACACCGGCTTCTTTAAGTACCCAACTAGCGAAATAAGCACACCACTCGGCATGTACGCCGCCGGTGTATTTGAGATAGCTTCCGTCTGACTCCTTGGCACCAGCAGCAAGTTCTTGTTGTGCAATCTCAACTATTCTTGCTCCTACCGTGGAAGCCCCAGATGTGCTGCAGGCGCCTAGTGTATTAATTGGTACTGAGCCGCTGTTTACGGTAGGCGAAGGACCACCAGCGCGAGCCAGCCACACGGAGAATTCTGGGGCTTGGCTGTATTTAAGCGGTATATCTTTGCCAACACCCCTACCTATGCTTTGTATGAGCTTATTAGCATATTGCCGGGGGGTAATTGAGTTTCTACCCGGTATTATATCTAGTTTACTTTCATCTTGTAGTGCCTCGGGTAAAAAGTGGCTGATAGCTAGCTTGAATAGGTCGTTTTCAAGATCTTTGAACTTTTTAGAATATTCAATGTACGCTACTGCATCTTGTACCTCTTCTGGGGCCTGGCTGGCACGTGCGTAAGCAGAAGCCGGACCATATATTTCGTAACGTGCCCTCCAAGTGCTGTCAATATATTGATATTTTCCGCTGGCAGATGTTACGCCAGCCTCTGCTTTGGGATTACCTGAGCTTTCCTGATAGGCCAGAACTTGCAAAAATCTATCTACACTACCATTGACTATGGGTGTATTCCCATCACAGATGTTACTTTGCTCTATATCAAAAAAGCGAACCCCGCCATCAATTAAGCTCTTTTGTTCGAGAGAAAGCGCACTTGCGGTCGATGGCAGCAAGACAAGTATTGTTAGTATGAGAGTAAGTATTCGCTTCACTTAGTTACCTGTACTTGACCAATGCCAAGCCTCGCTCGGTAAGTTAATTAATTGATGTTTTGCCTGATTAGCACGCAGCCAATTAAATGCTGGTGAGCCTCGTGAAATCGTACTCTGGTTTACAGAAAAGTCTACAGCCAGCCCCCATTCATGCATAGAATTACCTGGTCGAGCGGTTGGGGGTCGACACTGACTAGATGGCTTTTCATATATGTCATATTGGGATGTACCGCAATTGGATCTTCTTGTAG
>CAYRRR010000050.1:0-2050 GCA_964426755.1 uncultured Candidatus Saccharibacteria bacterium
GTGATCACCGTCCGCGTCCGCTCCTCGGTGCGCGTCTGCACGCCGCCTGATCCGACGTCCGCCGGCACACAGACCGACCAGTCGCCGATCGGCGTCCACGGGCCCCAGTCGGACACGACGGCATCGACCGGCGTCGGCGTCGACGGCCCGCTGCCGCGCCGGTAAACGCGCACGTAGTCGATGTCGAAGTGCCACGGCCCGGTCGCCGCACTGTCCGGCGCGCCTGGCCAGCTGCCGCCGATCGAGAGGTTGAGCAGCAGGTGGCTCGCCTGCTGTGGCGCGACGTTCGACGGCCCGCACGTCTGTTGCCCGTCGACGTACCACGTGGTCCGGCCGCCGACGACCTCGACGGCGTAGACGTGCCACTGGCCCGCGAAGCTCTGGCGGAATGGCGCGCACTCGATGACTTTCTGGTGCGGCTGGCCGTCGAGGTTCCACTTGTGCTGGACCTGGTAGATGACGTTTGGATCGCCGATGTTCTCCATCACGTCGATCTCGACGCCGATGTCCGGGTTGGGCATCGTGCCCTCGCGCGTCCAGATCGCCGGCCAGCCGCCACGAAACGCCGGGATGCGCGCGCGCACCTCGAGGCGGAACTCCGGGCCGAACGTCTGCCGGTTCCGCGTGTTGACGGCGCCCGACGTGTACTGGCGGCCACCGGAGGACTCGCGCCGCCCCGTCAGGCGCAGGTAGCCGTTCTGGACCGTGACGTTCGCCGGCCGCCACGCCTGCATCGTGCCGCCGTAGCTGGTCGTCGTGCTGTTCTCCACGTTCCAGCGCGACGTGTCAAGGCTCGATCCGTCGAACTCGTCCGCCCAATCGAGCACCCAGCCCTGTGGCGCGGACGGTTCCGGCTGCGGCTGCGGCTGCGGCTGCGGCTCCGGCTGTGGCTCCGGCGCGGGCCCCGTGCCCGCCCAGCGCACGCGCAACACATGAATGCGGGGCCGCTCGGCATCGCCGTAGTTTTCGGACACGAAGATCCGCCCGGTCGTCGGATCGTATGCCGCGCCCCCGATCTGCGATCCGCGGATCTGACTCGGCAGGCGGAACGTCGCGTAGTGCGTCACGTCCCACGGCTGCTTGCGGCCCGCATTGACGTCGGCGAGATCGCTCGCGCGATATGCCCAGACGTAGGGCACGTAGGGATAGGCGTGCGTCCCCTTCGATCGGTCCTCCGGGTCGCCGCACTCGCTGCCATCGCCGTAGCAGTAGGGCCCGGTGCCGTGGCGGCCGACGAAGAGCACCGACCCAGTGCCCTCCGGGAAGACGAGGCCGGTGACGCGCGTGGCCAAGGTGAACACGGTCGACTGTCGCTCACCGTTGCCGAGCGTCGTCTGGCCCTGCGGATAGCCGACCAGCATCGTCGCCGGTGTCGTCCGCGCCGCGAGCAGGTCCGCACTCCGGACCACAGAGACAGACGGCCCGAACGACGTGCGCGAGATGATCGACAGGCAGCACCCGCCCGTCAGCACGTCACCGCCGAGCGCGTCCTGCCACGCCTTGGGCACGTGCGCCATGTAGCCCGCGTAGAAGGCCGGATTCCGGTCGCCCACGCGGAACGGCCCGCTCACGCCGCCCGCCTGGAGCTCCACCGCGCGCACGAAGTGCGAGGCCACGGCGCTGCCCGCGCCATCGTAGAACGAGTAGGCCGAGACGACGAGCCTATCCCCGAGCACGAGCAGCCCGCCGATCTCCTTGCTGTTCGGGTCGGACGGATTGATCTGCCCGATCCGGCCCGCGAGGATGTCGCGCGGCGCGCGCACCTCGGTCGCCTGTCCCGACAGTGACGACGGCAGGCGGATCTCGGCGACCGACGACGACCAGCTGTGACACGCCAGCAGCAGCGTGCCGGTGTCGTGCCGGTAGGCAAGGCGGCCCAGCGTGTACTCGCAGTACAACCGCTGGCCGTCCGTCTCGCGCATCGCGGGAATCGTGACGCTGCCGAGATACTCGAGGTCGCCGGCCTGTACGAGCCGGGTCGGCGGCTGTGCCGCCGGCGCCGTCGCCGGCAGCAGAAGAAGGGCGAGCGCCGTGATGATCTGTCGCATGT
>CAYRRR010000051.1:0-1913 GCA_964426755.1 uncultured Candidatus Saccharibacteria bacterium
TCATATACATTTAACTTTTTCATTACTACATATATACCAAGTACGTCATTATTGCGCCATATATAACTATTAATGCAAGTAGGTGTGGGCTACTCGTCACTACACTAACCGGGTCACCATCTGACTCTGATGATTCAATTGCTAAACTGTAGGCCATCACAATGGCGATCACAACAGGAATCGTCCACACCATAGACTCGTTACTTTGACTTGGGTCAACCGACCAAAGCGAATAGTACGCGATAGCAAGCCCTAGGCACACATACATATTCTTATCGAGAAATTCATGACTATAATAGCGATTTACCTTTCGAGTTTCTTTACCTGTTATGCGAATTTCATTTCTGCGCTTTCCAAGCCCAAGATAAAAAGAGAATGCAAGCACCGACAAATAGAGCCATTTAGAAACCTCAATATCGAGAGAATAACCACCGTAGAGAACACGAAGCACAAAGCCGAGAGAAAGTATTAAAACGTCAATAACGGGTACGTTTTTTAACCCGAAGCTATAGCAAACATTGATGATAAAATATGCTGTGAGTAAACCGACACTTGATAAGGATATGTTCGCAAAATATTGGAACAGTGCAGCTAAGCCAATCAAACAAATTATCACTACAATTGCTTCCGTTGTACCTACCAGCCCAGAAGCAATTGGGCGGTGCTTCTTACGGGGGTGTAAAGCATCGAGCTTTTTGTCTTTTAAATCGTTAATTACATATACGGCTGAAGCGACCATACTAAAAGACATGAATGCAAGTATTGCTTGAATAAAGTATTCTTTCTCGAACAAATGGCCACTAAAGATTAGGGGCAAAAACACTAATAGATTCTTTAAATAGTGCTTTGGGCGTATAAGTTTAATATAAGCTTTGTGTTTCATAATTGAAGAGGGGAACCAATCTCCGCACTCCCTTTACTTCATTGTAGCAAGGTGTGGCTCTTGGTGCTATTCAGTTATTTAAACTTTTGGCATTAACTTCTCATATGCAGAAATTACTTCTTTCGGACTAAACAACCTTGCGACTTTACTTCGGCTCGGTCTGTATTTCATCGGATTATTAATAACTTCGATAATCTGCGCTGCGATATCTTTTGAATCTTTAACTTTGCTGATTCGGCCATATCCTGTGCGCTGGACTATAGTTCGCACTCCTGGAAGATTCGACGCAACCACTGGAGTCCCACACAGCATAGCCTCAATTTGTACCATTCCATATGCCTCTAGGGGATCGATGCTTGGTAGAACAAGTACATCTAAACCTGAGTAAAATTGAGTGAGCTCTTTATCACTCAGGAACCCCGTAAAAATAATTTTACCTGGGTATATTTCCATGTACTTATCAAGACGATCCTTCACGCTGCCGCCGGCAACCTTTTCATGTTCACCAACGATGATTATTTTAAACTTATTTAGTTTTTGCTCAAGACACTGAATACTCTCAAGCAAATAATCAATACCTTTCTCGTAAACAACTCTGCCTACAAATCCGATCCTCTTTTCTTCATCAGAAACACCTATGCGCTTATAAAGCGACTCCGAGTTAATAGGCTTAAACTCGTTGACCGTTATCATTGGCCCTATAGGGACTGATTTTGATAAATATTGCTTCATTTTACTATGTTGCAAATAATCGATTGTAGACGGCACAACAGCACGTGAGCGGCGCAATTGTAAACTCATTAAACCCATCGAAACCCATGTAATTAATTTATCTAATAGGCCCTTTCCTAGATTTAGGTCACAATGATATACAGATATAATTTTATACTTAGGCACAAACAATGACGACACTCCAGACTCTGCCATGGGCAAGTTAGGATTAATGTAATCGTAGCGGTGTGCTAAACGAATAATATCAAGCCAAAACGTCGGCATAATTATGCCTTTGTTGAGCTTAAAAAGGACTGGC
>CAYRRR010000052.1:0-1799 GCA_964426755.1 uncultured Candidatus Saccharibacteria bacterium
AAGCGTGTATGCGCTGCAAAGTGTATCGAGGGTTCGAATCCCTCTCTCTCCGCCAAAAAATGATTGAACTATTCTTACGTGTATGAGAATTTGCAGTTAGGTATGATTTATGGTTTTGCCTAATAAATTATATGGTGGATTGAGCAGCCAATATGCATATAATGGTTACGTATGGGAAGATACAAATATAATTCTCGTTATAAAAAACGTCGCGCACATAAAAAATGGTTATTGATGCCGATTATTGTGATGGCTACCTTTATCGCTGCTAGCATTACGACTAATAGCAAGCCGCAAACACCGTTCGCAAAAAATAATGAAACTAATACCGCTACCGCTTTTGCTGAGACGCAGCCAGAAGTAAGCCAAGAATTGTCATGGCCAACATACGGCCAGGCCGCACTGGTCACCGCTGATAAAGTTATAGTGCCCGAAGTACAAGATAAATCTGTGCCCATTGCAAGTTTGGCAAAAATTATTACCGCCCTCGCCATAATTGAAAAAAGTCCGCTCAAGCCAGGCGATCAAGGACCCTCACTGACATTTACTGACGATGATATTTTACTTTATAACGAATATCTCGCTAAAGACGGTTCTGTTGTTCCGATTGAAGTTGGCGAGCAGTTGTCACAGTATCAAATCTTACAAGCTATGCTCTTGCCGTCGGCTAATAATATATCGGACAGCGCGGCAATATGGCTGTTTGGCTCAGTAGAAGACTATACGGTTTATGCCAATAATATGTTAGAGCGCTATGGTTTTACAGACACTCATGTCGCTGATGCCAGTGGATTTTCGCCGCTTACGGTCAGTACGGCACAAGAAATTGCTAAGCTAGGAATACTACTGACCGAGCAGCCTGTTTTGCTAGAAATAGTTAAGCAGCCTTCAGTAAACCTGCCACTAGCCGGTGAAATACCTAACTATAACGTATCACTTAACGGCGCAGACTTCATTGGACTCAAGGTGGGCTTCACTGACGAGGCTGGCAAAACTTATGTAGCGGCTAAAATAGACGAACACTCTCAAGAAGTTAAAGTGGCGGCAATTTTAGGAGCTGACAATTTTGTAACACTCAAAAATGATATGCAAGCACTGCTCGACTCTAAAGCAACGGCGCCATCATAAGAATTAGCCTCATAAACCGATCTCAGCCTTAAGCTAAAAGCATCTTGATATCGTAGCCATACAAACACCTCAGACCTGTGAGGTGTTTAGGCACCACCTATGCTATACATCTTGATCTTGTGATTCATAATTTTCTCACTACCGCCTCTTCGTCATGCAATATACTACTATTGAATCAAAGGGAGGGGCAATGTCTGAATTTAATCTTATATCGGTACACCATCAAGAAGGGGAGTCTATGGTTGATGTTCCGTCCAAAGCTGTCGCGCATACCGCCGCGTGGCAAGCCACTCGTGAAAGAGCTCAACAGAGAGCATTAGGAGAACACGTAGACCGATTAACGAAGTAGCATTGCGCGAAAAAGCAAAATCTATCGAGCGAGAATAGTAATATTGTTACTGTTTATAGTTTTGTATTAATAAATTGTTCTATAGCCACCGCGATGTTCTTATTATTTTCTTCATCCAAATGAATTCCATCACCGGAGGCAGGCTTGCAAACTTCTGAAGCATCAATATAATTTAGACTGTTTTCTGCCAGCACCTTTTTAAGACCGTCCTTCAACGTCTTTACACGGATCGCAGCACCTTCTCCGAATATCGTTTTAGCGCCTTCGTCATAGTTAGCTTCATAAATATCTGGAGGCAAAAGAAATAAAATCACAGGAGTTT
>CAYRRR010000053.1:0-1592 GCA_964426755.1 uncultured Candidatus Saccharibacteria bacterium
AGGACGACATCGAGGTCCGCCCCGAGTTGTTCCGGCGTCACGTGGCGATGGCTGACGAGGCGGACGTCATCACGGCGTTCTGCGCCGTCAACAAGCGGCATTACCCGCCGGGAGTTCTCGACCGCGACAGCCTGCCAGTGAGCCTCGCGCCCATCCCCGACTACGACGCTGACAGGGGCTTTCACGGTTCTATGGCCGTCTACGTTCCACGCCGGGTCGTCGATTACGCCGTCGAGCGTGAGCACGAGTTCCGGAACGAGGACGGCGGCCCGCTAGAGCATCCCGTGATCGAACCCGACCATCGGCGGGGGAAGGTGACGGGCTTCGACTTCTGGCTCAAGCACACCGCCCGCAAGTTCGGCGGGATGTATGTGGCGTTGCCGAACAGCGTGAACCACGTGTCCCGTCACGGCACGTGGCCGAGCCTCACGTACCACGTGCCGGTGGCGGCATGAGGCCGCTCACGACGACGGTCATCAGCTGCGCCGCCCGCACCGAAGCTCGCGCGGTGACGTTGCCGCAGCTCGAGGCGGCGGGCCTCACCCCACGAGTCTTCCTAAGCCCCTGTGACGACACGCAGCCGGCGGGCGGGAGAGGCAACGCCCTCGTGTCCGCTCAGGCGATACGGCACGCGTTGACGGTCGGCGCTGACCTGCTGTTCTGCGAGGACGACATAGACCTCGCGCCGGACTTCCCGCGCTTCCTCGAGCTCGCCCGCAGGGAGCGGCGGGTGACGTACTTCTACTTGCACGACGTCGGGCATTACATGGCGCACCGGTACGGCCTGCCCCTGACGCACGCCATCCAGAGAGGCGACCCCATCAGGGCTGGCCTCTACGAGTTGAAGACAGCCCGCAACCTGTCAGGTAGTCAGTGCATCTACCTGCCGCTCGAGGCCCTCCAGGCGGCTCCGGTTCACGTCTTCGCGGCCGGTAACCGCCCGATGGACATATGGCTCAGCCAGTGGCTGCATGACGATGGCATCACGCCCCTCGTGGCGTTGCCTCACCCCGTGCAGCACCGACAAGTTCGCGTCGCGCGAGTGAAGCCGAACCAGTTGAATCCCGATAAGTACAGCCGGAGTTTTCACCTTGAGAGGAGGTGGCCCGATGCCGAACATCCGCGTTGAGTTGGCGGCCCGAGCCATAGCAGCCCGAGGCGCCCTAGAGCGGTTCCGCGTAGACGGTCACGAGCGCGCCGGCGCGTACAGCATCGCTGACCTCCTCGTCACCGCCAGCGACTGCATCCGGGAGGCCACCGCCCGCCTCTACTTCGACTTCGCTGGCAACCGAACCCGGGAACTCGAGTACGCCGTGGAGAGTCTAGAGCTGTGCGTTAGGCGCCTCATGCGCGAGCGGGCCGAGTTCGACGCGGTGTTCCACGGCCACCCCACCGCCTCGAGGCAGCGCGGCCGAAGGCCGCCGCCGGACCCATCTCCGTTCTGTTTCCGTGTGCCACCGGAGCGCATCCGCGTTCCGGCCTATGGAGGGAGCGGGCATGGCCAGTGACACGACCACGCAAGCGAGAGCGCTCGTGTCGAGCCTCCTCCGAGGCGACCTGGACGCCGTGACGCGCACCGCCGAGCGGCACAC
>CAYRRR010000054.1:0-1490 GCA_964426755.1 uncultured Candidatus Saccharibacteria bacterium
AAAGCCCTCACGTTGCAGTTTGTTTGATGATTACCGAAGATCACCTTGACTGGCACAAAGACATGTACGAATACGTGACGTCAAAAGAACAAATATTTGCGCATCAAACGTCTTCTGACATTGCGGTATTTAACGCCAAAAACGCTTATGCTAATGAGTTATCTACTAAGTCACGTGCTCATATAAAAATCCCCTATGATGCGCCCGCCCTTGACGAACCACTTGAATATACTGAAGGCGTTCATGTGGATGGTCATCATATAAAAATAGGCAACAAAACAATATGCGGTGTCGCTGATATCGCCTTGAAAGGTCGTCATAATTTGCAAAATGTATGCGCTGCGATTGCCGCAACATGGAATATTATTGGTCATGATACATCTGCAATTAAAAAAGTAATTAAAAACTTTACCGGATTGCCTCACCGACTTGAGATTATCGCAGAACATAATGATGTAACGTATGTTGACGATTCATTCGGCACCAACCCTGCAACTGCCATCGTCGCGATTGAGGCATTTGAGCAACCTAAGGTGGTGATTTTAGGCGGATCAGACAAAAATACACCGTTTGGCGACCTTGCCAGAACACTTGTGCAGTCCAATATTCGTCACATAGTCGCTATTGGTGAAATGGGGCCAAAAATTTTAGAAGTTATACAAGCTCAGCCTGGCGGCAATAACATCAGCTATGATCTTCTAGGCACGGACCGGAGTATGGAAGATATAGTTCTAAAAGCTACCAACAAAGCGCAAGCTGGTGACATTGTTTTGCTTTCACCTGCCTGCGCTAGCTTTGATATGTTTAAGGACTATAAAGACCGCGGTGAACAGTTTAAACGCGCCGTACTTGCCCTGAACTAGATAGGATTTTTTTAAGCTGCGCTATGACCGGCTCTTCAGGCTGAAGAACAATCGCCTGACCGGCTGCATAAGTTTTAATAATGTTTTCTATCCAATGATAGTGTGTACAGCCAAGTACAATTATATCTGCACCTTTATCGCAGACATCCCTTGTGATACTTTTAATTTTTGACTGGTCAACTTGTCTTGATTCAATCATATACGACCAGTCGCTACAGTCTGGCTCGATTACGGTTACACTCTTGGCATACTTTTGTTTTAATTCTTTATAACGTGTACTAGCAAGTGTGGTAGGTGTGGCACAAATAGCTATTTTCTTGCTTTTTGTTAACTCGGCAGCTGGTTTTACCATCGGCTCCATGCCTATAAGAGGAATATCAAATTCTCGTCGCAGCTTCGCAATCAGGGTCGTAGTTACGGTATTACAGGCAATGACTAAGACATCACAACCTTTGTCTACCATGGATTTTAGTATCGGTAAAACTAAAGAATATAAGGTATCGCTGTCTTTTGTACCGTACGGTACATTTTTTGTATCGTTTTTGAATACCACTCTGTGTTCGGGCATTGCCTTAGTTATAGCGTTTGCTACAGACCGGCCGCCTCTTCCTGAATCAAAGACACCTA
>CAYRRR010000055.1:0-1463 GCA_964426755.1 uncultured Candidatus Saccharibacteria bacterium
CCAGCCGGTCGCCTCGGCGATGCTGCGGGCCTCCTTCTTGATGTCCGCCCGCTGGGAGTAGAGCGGGGTGTCGTACTTGGCGCACAGGTACTCGACTACTCCGATCACCTTGACGGTGGGCAGCGTCGAGTAGCTCTGGTGGGTGGCCAGCCACGGGTACAACCGGAACTCTTCGATCACCACGGCGTCATAGATGCCGGGGCCTTCCAGCTCCCGATAGAGGGTGGCGGGGTCTACGGCTCGGACGAAGACCGGGATGACCCCTTGCCGAACCTCTCCCAGCCGAACCAGGTTGGAGATATCGAGCCGGACCATCCCCGAAGTCTCGCCGGGATCGATGGCCAGTATCTTCATCCGAACCTCTTCACGTCAGCCTCGAAGGGAAAGCGCACGGTCTCGCCGTTCCGCCACGTTTTCGTCATGGCCAGCTCGAACTCCTCCACCATGATCTCGGCGCACCATTCGGCGTCACCTTGAGCGGTCCCCTCGGGCAGCTCCAAGAGCAGGGAGTCGTGGGTCTGGAGGAGGAGGGTGCCGGGATAGAGCCGTTCCCAGCGGTTCATGACGCGCTTCATCACCTCGGCCACGCCGCCCTGGACGAGGCCGTTGAAGGCGGTGAACGGTGGCTCGGGCGGGCCGGCCCGTTCGTGGGAGAACCATCTCACCCGGCCGTTCCAGAGCTGGACGTAGCCCACGGTCTCGGCTCGGAACTTGGCGCGCTCCATTCCGTCGAGCAGCTCAGGGAAGGCGTCGTGCCAGCCGTCCCGGAATTTCTTGACCTGGGCTCGGGGCCAGCGCTTGCCGGTCGCCGCTTCCAACGCGTCCCGGATCTTGTCGATCCCCGCCCAGTACTGGAGCGCCAGATTCAGGGTCTTGGCGACCTGCCGTAGCTCAGGGTGCTTGGCCACCTCGTCCCGATCGAGCTGGAAGATCTCCTGAGCGGCTCGCGTGTGCGCGTCAATTCCAGCTCGGAAGCCTTCGAGCAGGGACCGGCACTCGGCCTCGGACGCTCCGACCCGCACGTCGGCCTGGGCTACGTCGATCTCCCACAACTCGAACCCTGGATCAGGCCGGAACAGGGCTCGCACAGGTACCAGTCCAGGCACATCGGGCATCTGTGAAAGGTGAGGAATGGCAAGGAGGTTCGCTCGCTCAGCCGAGAGGCGGCCGGTGACCACGGTCGTATTGCGGAATGTGGCCCGCAAACGTCCATCAGGTCCACAGCGTTCAGCCCAAGGCCGGTACCACTTCGATTCGGCAGACTTGAGCTGCTCATGGAAACGGTACTCCGGAGCCCACTCCACACCGTCCCTAACTAGCCACTCCTGAACTTCCTCGTCGAGCTTGGGAAGCCCGGTGGGAGTCCGCTTGCCTTTGTACGGGGGGCGAGTGCAGCTCGGACAGTCCGCTTCCTGACCCTCACACCAGGAACAGTCGGCTCGGGGGCCGAAGAAATACTTCTT
>CAYRRR010000056.1:0-1397 GCA_964426755.1 uncultured Candidatus Saccharibacteria bacterium
TCGGGTGGGACGGGGATGTCTCGTCTGCCATCTCTCGTCTACTCCTTGCCCTGTGGGGCGGCGGGTGTGGGGCGCTCCGGTCGCATTCGCTCATGGGCTACTCCTTCGGCAGCGCCCGCCGCAGTGCGTCCATGAGATCCACCGGCTTATGTTCCGGCTCAGTGGCGGCGGGTGTGGGGCGCTCCGGTGGGGCATTGAACTGCGTGTGAACGTGACACGGCAGCACCACGCCACACTCAGGGCACTCACGAAACCCGCTGCGATTGCGTGTAACGGCCGCTCCGCTGGAGGCGGCGGGGGCGGGTGGACGCCTGAACGCTTCACACTCGCACTTGAAGCACGACATGTCGCTGGCTTCGTGGTCGCAAGCGTGATCGTTCGATAGGTGCCCGCACGCGCATAGCCCGTTCCCGTACGTTGGGGAGGCGGCGGGGGCTGGAGGGTCGGATGTGGCGAGGAAGCACGCCGAAAGGCAGGGCGCGTCATCGAAAGGGCACATCATACGCTCGGCCTCTCCCGTCGAGGGCACGGCGCGTGAGGCGAGGGCTTCGGCCTGGATCTCTCGGAGGAATCTCTCCATCACCCGCTGCGCCCCCTTGTAATCGTTTACCGACCAGCACCCGCCGAGCGCCGTCAGCGTGTCCTCGATTTGCTGTTGCTCGTGAAACGTCAGTCGCTCCATCGTCGTCTCTCCTGCTGCTGATCTCTGCTCTAGCATCAGAATCACCTGAAAAGAAAAATGCCGATGAATTGCTCCGGTAATACAGCTTCGGGTAGTTGAACCGTCCTACGCCTCGTCGCGGCGCTTCGGCTTCTTGTGGCCCTTCCACCGCTTCGCTGCTGCCTTCCGCGCGATCTCTGATCGCCGAGACTTCGTGAGTTTGGCGGCTCGAGCGTGCCCGCCGGCTGAGGCGAGCACGCCGCTGATGTCGCCGCCGCAGTGAGGACACTTCATCGCGTGCCGGCCATCTGCGCCTCAGCCGGATACCAGCCATCTGGCACGGCTGGGGGCTTCCCGTTGTCGTGAACCTTCTCGGCCGACATCCAGACCGTGACGACCGCGTGCTGTGGCTGCGCGTCCGCGAGAGCAATCGCAGCCTTGAGACCCATCGGCCGAGTCGAGATGGTCCCCCATGTGTGCTCCGGCCAGTTCAGCAAGCCCTCGCACGGCCCGCCGCGCCGACACAAGCGCCGGCCGTAGCCGTGAATCGCAACCTCATACCGTTTCCACTCGGCCATCTTTGTTCTCTCCTGCGTCCCGTCCGGCCTCATCGCCGTCCGATGAGAGAATAGTAATGCTTGCCTGCAAGCATGTCAACACAAAAGTGAAGCCATCTCACGATCCCTCTCGCTCTCTCCCGCCCTGGGCAACCTTCCAATCGGCTGGCAATGCCATC
>CAYRRR010000057.1:0-1285 GCA_964426755.1 uncultured Candidatus Saccharibacteria bacterium
TTCGTGACGGTCTGATCGTCGCCTTCAGTGGCGTCCAGGCTGCCTACGACGAGATGATCGCCGAGTGGATGACATCCGCCATCATCGCCATGTGCCGGCACGAGATGACTCGTGAAGGTGGTGTGATGGACGCGGACTACTCGTTCATCGGCGGCGACTGATCACCAGCGACGGTGGCAAGTAAAGAGTGGTTTGGAGTTTTTTCAGACGTTTGGCTCTTCAATTGCCACTTCTTCTGTATCCTTAAACTATTGTCTGCTTGTCACTTTCGCTCCGTAAGTTAGGTACTTACGCTGATGAGTCCTAAAAGGACGAAAGCGAATTAGTCTTGCATTAAATCAAGCGTGAGGGCGGCTGTCCATGAAAAGTTTTTAGCACCGGCCGGGCTGCCGTCTAGCGGCGAGAAATACTCGCTGGGGCCACTTTTATCAATAAGCTCGATGGTCTGTTTGGTTAAAGTTTTAGCTTCTTTATCAAAACCGTAACGCTTTAAGCCATCGATGATGAGCCAGTTTATATTGATCCAGGTTGGGCCTTGCCAATACAAATGCTGTTGAAACCACGATGAGTTCACCGGTACGCTGGCCACCGGATACGGCGTAGCAAAAATATCTTTATTGTCTAAAAGTGCGACCAGTTGTTTTGCCCGGTCTTTAGAGATGCTACCGGCATAAAGCGGCAAAAGTGTGCCGATAGACGCTACTTTAATAAGCTTTTTGTTTCGGTAACTACGTGAGTAATATTGGCCAGAGTACGGGTCCCATAGTTCTTCTAGCGCTGATTCTGATTGAGCTATTTTAGCGAGCAGGTCTTTTGGCAGCTGTTTGCCAATAAATGTGGCGATTGACTTAAGGTGCTGATTGGCTCTAATAAGGATTGCATTAAAAGAAATGTCTTCTATGAGCAGGTCGGAGTGTTTAATAATGCTTTTTATCTCATAACGGTTGCGGCGCAGACGGCGCTGAATACTGTACAGTGATAAGGCATCGATGGTGCTGAGGCGTTCGCCGGGCAGGGTATGTTTAAGATCACTACGGAACGAGCCAATAACGCCATCGAGCCGTAAAAGCCGGATAGTTTTAATCCAGGTAGGCATTGCATTAGTGTGGATAACGTCCATCCAAGGCGGTGTGTTATCCAGGCCCGTCTCCCAAGGGTGTACCTGCAAAACCAAGCCGCGTTTTTTAGGGTCACGTTCGCGGTATAACCATTCATGGTGAGCCAGCAGCGCAGGGTACACACTTTGGTACCACCCGCGACGTTCTTCTTTTGGCAGCTTCTCGCC
>CAYRRR010000058.1:0-1264 GCA_964426755.1 uncultured Candidatus Saccharibacteria bacterium
GGTCGCTCGTCGTCGAGGACGTGCGGATCACCGGCCTGCGCATGAAGTTCAGCGTCAAGAAGAACCTGTCGCGCGAGCCGAACGTGCTCGACCTGACGGTGACGAACCTGTCGAGAGAAAGCCGCGCGGCGCTGCAGGAGCGGGACGCGAACGTGGTGCTCGAGGCCGGCTATGGCGATCGGGCGCAGGTGATCTTCGTCGGCAACGTCCGCCGCATCACGAGCGTGAAGCAGGACCCGGACTGGGTGACGAGGTTCCTGGCCGGCGACGGCGAGAAGCGCGTCCGCGACGCCCGCGTGAGCGAGAGCCACGGCCCGGGCGCCGGGCTGGCGGAGGTGGCGGGCGGCCTCGCCGAGAGCCTCGTCAAGGGCGGCAAGAAGGCGGTCGAGGCGTACAGGTCGGGCAAGGGGCTGCGGGACGCTGCGAACGCGGCCTTTGACTCGTTCACGAACGGCATCGCCCTGCAGGGGCCGGCGGCTGTTCAGCTCGACCGGGTGCTCGAGTCGACGGGCTACTCGTGGAGCATCCAGGACGGCGTGTTCCAGCTCGTGAAGGGGACGGAGCCGACGCCGGACGAAGCGATCCTGCTGTCGCCGCAGACGGGGCTCGTCGGATCGCCGGAGTTCGGCGAGTTGCACGTCGTCAACGCGACGTCGCTGTTGCAGCCGGACATTCGCCCGGGCCGCGCGGTGCGCCTCGAATCGGAGATGGTCAAGGGGCTGTTCCGCGTGCAGTCGGTGACGCACACGGGCGACACCCACGGGCCGAACTGGCACTCCGGCTGCGAGCTGTGGCGGCTGTAGCAGGCAGCGGCAAACAGGGGCCTACGCTGGCGAGCGATGCAGGTGTCTCGCACGCCATCGCTCGGGGAGGTGATCCGTCTCGCGGTCGAGGCGCACGGCCGCCGTCTGCGCGTCGGGCTGCCTGGTCGCATCGAGCGCTACGACCCGAAGAAGCGCTGCGCCGACGTCAAGCCGCTCGTCATGGACGTGCTCGAAGACGCGGACGGCGTGCGGCGCGCGGAGTCGCTGCCGGTCATCCCAAACGTGCCGGTAGCGTTCCCGGGCGGCGGCGGCTGCTGGCTCACCTTCCCGGTGAAGAAGGGCGATCTGTGCGAGCTGCGCTTCGCGGACGCCTCGCTCGACCGCTGGAAGAGCAAGGGCGGGGAGGTGGACCCCGGCGAGATCCGGCCGCATGACCTGAGCAACGCGGTGGCCGTCGTCGGCCTGCTCGACTTCGCGGCTCCCGTCGAGGCGCACGCGGA
>CAYRRR010000059.1:0-1178 GCA_964426755.1 uncultured Candidatus Saccharibacteria bacterium
CGCTCATAACGCCATAAATTTGGTATTGAATACCATCGTAATGGATATGACAGCTCTTGCCGCCTGGCAGCAACCATACGACTAACGCTCGGTGTCATTTCGGTACGAATGGTAACACTGCGATTACCTCGATCGGTGAATGTATATGTTTGCTCGTTGACTATTTCTTCACTTGTTTTACTGGCGTACAGTTCTGTCGGTTCAAGCAACGGGGCATCATATTCTTCATATCCAAACCTCTCAACTACCTCACGCCAAGTCTTAAACATCCACTTCTGCAAACGTTTGTCTTCGGGGTAAAAATCTCGAGCACCTTTATACGGTTGAACTGGTAAATTCATAAATATTTGTTGTTCATTATAGCAGCTGTGTTGAGAAATAGCATGCTCATTCAAATACTAATTAATCCATAACACCAAAGCGATATTACCCGCCTTAGGCTGTGTTTAAAAAACTTGACTAAAATAAATAAACACGCATTACAAGCGTGTTATTCATGATTTGACTCGCTATTGGTGGGCGAGAAAGGACTTGAACCTTCACGCCTTGCGGCACTAGTTCCTAAGACTAGCGTGTCTACCAATTCCACCACTCGCCCAAATTAGAAGTACAAATCAAAGCATATTGTACAACTTTTTAGCGATCAACTCTAGTAGTTTTTATGAAACCAACAGCTCATCGAATTATTCATTATGGTGAATATGTCTAATGCGCCTTATAGACCAGCAGAGCAGCGTCACCATATGTTTTGGCTGACAGTAAATGCATGCCGTGAATTGTTATATCAGCAGAGGTTGGCGGCACAGACAGTATCAATACCCCATTCGGAGCCAAATGCGAAGCTATAGTTACTAGATTGTTTTTTCGTATGTTATCGTAGGGCGGATCACATACGATAATATCGAATTTAATACTTGGGTTGTTTTCAAGCCATGAAATAATATTTGCTCGCGATACCTTCATTGAAGTTATGCCTAATGTATCGCAATTTCGTCGTATGATTTCATAGGCATGCTTATCTTTTTCGACCGCTACAATAGGCCCAGCTTGTCGGCTTGCAGCCTCGATCGCGATGGCGCCGCTTCCAGAATAAGCGTCAAGAAATGAGAGATCAGTTATATCGCCAAGCATGTTAAAAATTGCTCCGCGCATTTTTTCACTCATAGGATGTGTTTTAT
>CAYRRR010000060.1:0-1177 GCA_964426755.1 uncultured Candidatus Saccharibacteria bacterium
AATAAGTTGGTAGACGAATGTTAAAACAGGGGTTGTGACATAGTAAACAACCAGTACGGAGGGCCTGATTTATCGGGACATCCGTAGTGGCGGCAAGTGCTACCACCAACTTGCATAAGGTTCACAAATTGCGATGCGAGCAGAACAGTCTGGAAAGGCTGGCCAAAGACAGTGATAGCCTGGTATGTTAAGTTTTCGCAACCTTATATTTATTATTGTCGAGTAGGTCGGGACACGAGAAACCCTGACTGAATCCGGGACGACCACGTTCCAAGGCTAAATATATCTTACGATCGATAGTGAACAAGTACCGTGAGGGAAAGGCGAAAAGAACCCCGTAAGGGGAGTGAAATAGAACCTGAAATTATGTGCGTACAAGGAGTCGGAGCTGCACTCTTCATAGGTGAGGAGTTGGTTCTCTCTTTTATTCGGAGTTAAAATAGATATGGCGTTCATGCTACGCAAGATTATCAGACGCGCTACCTGATAATGGCCACTGGCCTAGCATGAGGACTCCATGACTTTGTATTGAAGGGAGAGCAGCCGGACAAAATGTAATCCATTTTGCCCGCGCGATGAGAGGGAAAATCATTCCCTCTCATTAGCTCATCGCTTGCGATGAGTGTGGTGACGGCGTGCTTTTTGTAGAACGATCCAGCGAGTTACTGTTGTATGCGAGCTTAAGCCATTTGGCGGAGGCGCAGTGAAAGCGAGCCTTAATAGGGCGACATTAGTGTACAGTAGTAGACCCGAAACCAGGTGACCTAACCATGGGCAGGTTGAAGCGCAGGTAAGACTGCGTGGAGGACCGAACCGTAGCGAGTTGCAACACGCCCGGATGACCTGTGGTTAGCGGTGAAATGCCAATCGAACCTGGAGATAGCTGGTTCTCCTCGAAATAGCTTTAGGGCTAGCGTCGTACGGTAGCATGTAGGGGTAGAGCTCTGTTTCGGACTGGGGGTCGCAAGATTACCCACCCTTGACAAACTACGAATACGATCAGTGGAACTACGGCAGTTAGAACGTGGGGGCTAAGCTCCACGCTCAAAAGGGAAACAGCCCAGATCACCATCTAAGGTCCCTAAGTCTATGCTAAGTGGGAAACGAGGTGGGATTTCTTGGACAACGAGGATGTTGGCTTAGAAGCAGCCATTCATTTAAAGAGTGCGTAACAGCT
>CAYRRR010000061.1:0-1159 GCA_964426755.1 uncultured Candidatus Saccharibacteria bacterium
GCCGCATCCTGGTCGAGCCGGCCCAACCCTTATTGGCGCAGTGCCAACAACTGTTGGCATACCGCCAATAGGCTTCAAAGGTCATCCGCGCCGCCCTAGCCCCTTCATCTGGTAGATTCAACTCCATGAGGCCGGTTTCCCCTGGTTCAAGCTCGACTTGCCGCCAGATCCGGAGTCTGGTGGCCGATCACACCTGCTCGTGGACCTGGATGTGCACGTTCAACGAGGACGAGTACCTCAGGGGACGCAGCGGCTTCGCGGTGGTCCTGCGCAAGGGACATCCGATCTTCGAGATCTTCGAGCAGGTGGTAGACCACCTGCCCTTCGATGTCGGCGCGATCGTCAAGCGGATGGCCTGGTACCGGGAGCTGGCGAAGAAGTGGGTCGGCGAGATCGCCGAGTTCCCGATCTCCGATCTCGACGCCAGCAACGTCGCCCGTCCGTTCTGGGCCGCCGTCCACAGAGAGATCATCGAAGACTGGGATGCGGAGGATGAGGAGTGAGAAACTTCTGGGAGTGGATCAAGGGCTGGTGGCAGGCGTTCGTCGGTGAGCCCCACTACGACGCCCCTGCGGTCCCTCACGAGGAGATGAAGTGCATCCGGTGCGGGGAAGTGTTCTGCTACGACTGCGGGACCGCCTTCTCGCACCTGGCGGAGTGCTTCCGGGCCAACTTCCGAGCCTCTGAGGAGGTCGGGGATGGCCAAACCTAAGGGTCAGGTCTCCACCAAGCCCCCCGGAGCCGCGATTTCGGCCCGGAACGGCCAGAGAGCCATCCTCACCGAGCCCGGAGAGCGTTTCGATCCCCCTGCGCACATCGAACGGCCCGAGGCTCTCGAAGCCTGGGAGCAGTATTGGGAGGATCCGATCTCCTCGGTGGTCACGGTCGCGGACCACTCGTTGCTGAACCGGTGGATCGACATGGTGGACCGCTACTACCGGATGGTCGAGATCATCGACGAAGAGCCGGTCATCGAGTCCAAAAACAACGGAATGACCCTCCACCCGCTCTACAAGGCCGTTCTGAGCCTCGGCAACCAGATCGAGCACCTCGAAATCAAGCTCGGCATCGGCCCGAAGAGCCGTCACAGCCTCGGAATCCAGATCGTGGGGGCCGCTGAGGCGGCCGGAAGGGCTGGAGTGCACATCGGAAGGCCCCA
>CAYRRR010000062.1:0-1070 GCA_964426755.1 uncultured Candidatus Saccharibacteria bacterium
CGGGCCGGATTCAGGAAACTAGAGTTGTCCGGGAGCGGGAGAAGGTACCCCGCACACCATTCTTTGAGAGGGGGTGGAGGGCGTGAGGAATCAAAAGCACCGAGTGTTCAAAAAGGATCGGCATTGGTATGCGTTCTGCCCTTACTTTGGGTCGTACTTTGGTTCGTGGGAATGGCGTCAGGCCATGGAGCACGCAAATTACTGCACGTGCTTTCCCCGGCGCTTTCACAATTTCCTGATGGGACGGGGCCGGTGGCGGTGAGGCTGCGGGACCTGCCCGAGGGGTGGAAGGTTGCCGTGGACACCGAATCCTCCGGCCTGTACGTGGACGACGGGGCGAGGCTGAGCGTGGTCTCCTTCGCCTTCCGCGACCCCGAGACCGACGAGCTTCTCTCCCAAGCCGTGGCGTTCGACCAGGGCGTGAACGAGCTGCCGTGCGGCCCGAAGGATCTGCCCAAGCGCCACCTCAACCGGATGAAGAAGTGGCCCGAGTGGGCTCAGGCCGAGGTCGCCCCGAACCTGGGCCCCGACCGCTTCGTTGAGCTGGTCGAGATCCTGCGCGAGTTCCGGCTCATCTACCACAACGCCAAGCACGACCAGCACATGATCCGGGCCGGCCTGCGTGTGCACGACAACTGCTTCCCCGAAATCTTCGACCTGTCCGGCTCGTTCTACTGGGACACCCAGATCGGCCAGCACGTCATCGACCCGAGGTACCCGACCGGCCTGAAGCCCACGGGCGTCCGGCTGGAGCTGACCGGGGGTGGCGAGGATGCCGAGGCCGAGGCTCTTGCGCCGTGGAAGGGGCCGAAGACCGACCCCCGTTACGACCTGATCCCCTGGAAGATCCTGAAGGAGTACGCCAGCCGCGACGCCGCCCTGACCCTGTTGCTGGAGGAGTACCAGCAGGCCCGCCTGGTCGAAGAGCCCTACCTGCGGAAGCTGCTCGAAGTGGACTTCGAGAACATGCAAGTGCTCTATAAAATGGAGCGGCGGGGCGTTCCCTTCGACGCAAAACTCTCCGGAGAGATGGCCGACCTGCTCGCCTTCAAGCGGGCGGAGGTGGCCAG
>CAYRRR010000063.1:0-1029 GCA_964426755.1 uncultured Candidatus Saccharibacteria bacterium
GCCGCCCTGCCCCTATTCTCTTGCCACCGCGCGCCACGTTTGATTACCTTTGATTTATTTCAAAGTGGGAGGGGAAGATGATCGTGAAGTGCCCGAAGTGTGAGAAGGCGATAGTCGGAGATCTCAAAGCGGAGGTGAAGAATGCATCACTTCCGATCGGCTACAACTACTCCAGCATCAAGACGCTTGTCGTCTCATGTCCGCAGTGCCAGACAATCCTCGGCACGACAATTGAGCCGATCGCGCTAAAGACAGACATCGTCAAGGCGCTGAAGAAATAAGCTCAGGCCGGCTGGACCGCTCGCTTCCCACCCCGGATTGGCGATGGCTTTGGTGGTTCTCGGCGCGGACATCCGATCGCCGCGACCTCCCACTCCCTGCCGCGCGCCTCACGGGCCTTAGCCTCGTCCGTCCGCCGTTCCTGATAGGGTGCGAGGGCCGGCCTTCCACCGGCTGCCAGTTAGCCCCTGAGCCTCGCATGCTGTTGCCGTCATGGACGGCGAATTGAATGGGACGCACCGTAATCGGCCCCGAAGGGTGGCAGTCTACGCGGGCTTTCCCCTGCCGTTTAACCGACTTCCGAGGCGTTCGCATTGCGGTGCTTGCCTCGGTCGCCGCAATCGCGCCGTCCCAACTCTATCCGCTCTCGCGGAAACTGGTGCCCGGCATTCTGTTGCCAAGTCGCCGGGCGAACTCCGCTTACGCCGCGATGCGACGATCAGCGAGGGGAACGTTGTCGTTGACCCTTTGGTTTTGGCCGCGATGAGGGTGCCTGCCATACCCGAGCGCGTCAATGTCTGTCACCCAGCCGTCGAAACCCTTTCGGCCCCGCGAATACGGGATTTTCCCGTATTTGAATTTGGTGGAGCCGGGGGCAGTCGAAGCCCCGTCCGAACTGTTGACCGGCATCGCCGGATTACGCTCATTCTCCGTTGCCAACGGAACTCTATGCCGCCTGCTTCTGGCGCTTCTTGGCCTCGCGCTGCCGCCTCTGTTCCGCGCGGCGCTTGGCCCAAGTGAACTCGGCCT